>JBBJOH010000026.1:0-9409 GCA_037720995.1 Thermoleophilaceae bacterium | reverse complement strand
GCGCCGGCGCCGGGCGGCGCATCCCTCGTACCCTACGCCCCGTGCCGCCGATCGCCGCCGTCGGGGAGTCGTTTCGCTCGTTCTTCGACGCGGTCGACTCCTTCTTCTCCAACCTGGCCCAGGTGCACTTCGGGGCGCTGGCGTTCGCCCTGCTCTGCTTCGCCGTCTACCTGAGCTTCCGCGCCCGCGCGTCCTTTCACATCCTGCGGGCCGCCTACCCCGACGAGACCTTCCGCTTCCGCGAGATCTGGGGCGCCTACTTCGCGGGGTACGGCTTCAACTCCGTGATCCCCGCGCGCGGTGGCGACGTCGTCCGGCTGTTTCTGACCAAGACGTCGGTGCCCCACGCCAGCTATCCCGCGGTGGGCGCCTCATTCGCCGTCGAGGCCGTGTTCGACCTGGTGATGGGGGTCTTCATCCTGAGCTTCGCCTTCACCCAGGGAGTGTTTCCCAAGCCGCCGGACTTCGCCAAGCTCAACGCCTTCGACCTCTCCTACCTGGCCTCCCATCCCCGGTTCACGCTGTTCCTGCTGACCGCGCTGGGGCTCGCCTCGCTGGCGGGCTTCGCGCTGCTCTCCACCCGGGTCAAGGCGTTCTGGGCGCGGGTGCGCCAGGGGCTGACGGTCCTCTATGACCGCGACCGCTATCTGCGCGAGGTCTTCCTCGTCCAGCTCGCGGGCTGGCTGTTTCGCTTCACCGCCTTCTGGTTCCTGCTCGAGGCCTTCAACGTGGGGGGCTCGGTGAAGAACGTGCTGCTGGTGCTGGGCGTGAACGCGGTCGCGGCGGCGGTGCCGTTCACGCCGCAGGGGGCCGGCGTGGCCCAGGCGCTGCTGGTCAAGGTGTTCGCGGGCACCGCGTCGGGGGCGACGGTGGCCGCCTACTCGGTGGGGCAGCAGATCGCGCTCGGGGCCCTCACCTTCGGAATCGGGTTCGCCGCGCTGTTCCTGATCTTCCGGGTGCGCTCCTTCAAGGAGATACTCCGCCGCGGACGCGAGGACCGCCAGGCGGAGAAGCTGGCCCGCGAGCGCGACGGGACCGTCGAGCCGGCCTAGGAAGTCGTGGACGCCGGCGTGGGCGCCGGAGCCCCGAGCAGGTTGCGCACCAGGAACTCCGTCTGGTCGGTCGCGGTGCGCTCGAACTGCGGTTGCACGTAGATCTCGAAGTGGCCGATGGGGTAGCGCACCAGCTCCGCGTTGGGGGACTTGCCGGCGGCGCGCACGGCCGGCTTCGCCGGGGTGGTGAGGTCTGCCTCGCAGACGACGACGAGCACCGGCTGGCGCAGCTTGGCGAACTTCGCGTAGGGCCGGTAAAGGCCCAGCGTCAGCGCCATGCGTCCCGCCACCCGGTTGACCCAGGTGCTTCCCTCGGGCGGGTCGAGCGCACGAAAGCCCGGCTCGGCGTCGGGAGCGGTCATCACGGCCACCGAGCCGGGCGGGCCGACGGCGGGCACGTAGTAAGGAGGGCGGCCCAGCACGGCGTGCAGGCCGTCGCGCAAGCCGGCCATCGTCAGCTTCGCCGCCTGGCCCGCGCCTGCGGCGGCGATCGCGGACATGCCTGTGGTGAAGGGAGCCTGCGAGACGACGGCGGCGATCGCGGGATCCTCGGCGGCGATCACGACCACGTGGCCGCCGCTGAACGACGAGCCCCAGACGGCCACCCGCCGCGGGTCGACCTCAGGGAGGTTGCGCGCGTGCGAGACCGCCGCACGCCAGTCGTCGAGCTGGCGTCCGACGTTCAGCAGCTGGCGCGGCTCACCCGCGCTTGACCCGAAATGGCGGTAGTCGAACACCAGCACGGCCACGCCCGCCGCGGCGAAGCGCTCGGCGTAGGCGTCCAGCCGGTGCTCACGCACCGAGCTGAAGCCGTGGCCCATCACCACGCACGGGTGAGGCCCATCGCCCTCGGGCGGGTACAGCCACGCGGCGCACTGCTCTCCGCCCGACTCAAACGGCGAGTCGGTGCGCTCGGGCAACGCCAATGGAGCTACGCGCCGAAGCCCTCGCGGGCCTCGCGCACCAGGGCCACGGCCTCGGGGAACAGGCGCGTCATGGCGGCGCGCAGCTCCTCGGACTGCTGCTCGGCATTGCCCTGGAGGTTCAGCCGGCCGACTCCGGCCACCGTCATGTCGGCCGCCAGCTTGATCGCGTTGTCGGCCCACGCCACCTTCTGGGCGCCCTGCATCTGCTCCGCGAGCTCGGCCATGCGTTTGCGCAGCTCCTCGGGGTCACCGAACAGGCCGCCGAATGGATCTTCTGAAGACATGCGATCCAGTCTAGGGACCCGGCTTGGCCGACACGAGTTACTAGTGTCTCCGACGTGGCCCCGCTGACCCCCGACCAGCTGCGCAAGCGCGAGCGCGTGGAGACGGTGATTCGGATCGCCGCTCCCGCGCTGAACCTGGTGCTGGCCGTGGGCGAGCGGCTGTCCAAGATCGTGGAGCCCGAGGATCACGAGTACTACCCGCCGCGCACCCCCCGCCGCCCAGAGTCCCCCCCCGAGTGAAGCCCTCGGAGCAGTTGGAGTGGGAGGCCCGCAACGGGCCCAAGGCGGCCGCGGCGGCGTTTGCCTGCGGCGTCTTCACGCTCGTCTCCGTAGTCATCCAGCTGGTCTTCGTGGGTGGGGGCGGGGGCGACGAGCGGGACGGCCTGGTGCGGATTCACGAGAACCAGGGCGAGCTTCTGCTCAGCCTGGTCGCCCAGGTCGTCTCGGTGTTCCTGCTGATCGGCGCCCTCTTCTACCTCGTCCGCGGCGTCATGGCGCGGCGCCCCGCGGGCCTCAGGTTCCTCTGGCCGCTGATGGCGCTCGCCCCTTTCCTGCTGATGGTGGGCGCGGTGCTCACCCAACTGGATCTGGGCGACATCGCCGACGAGTTCGTCTCCGGGGGCGCCCAGACCAACGCACGGGCCGAGGACCTGCTCGACGGCCGCGATGCCGCGAGCGGGATCGTCGCGTCGGTCGGCACGCTGTGCCTGGCACTTTCGTATGTGTTGGTCAGCGTGAACGCCATGCGCGCCGGGCTGCTCAGCCGCTTCATGGGAATCCTGGGGATCATCGCCGGGGGGCTGCTGATCATCCCGCTCCTCCCCGGCGGCGGCAGCTTCATCCAGCTGTTCTGGGTCGTCGCGCTGGGCGTGCTCTTCCTCGACCGCTGGCCCAACGGCCGCGGGCCGGCGTGGAGCGCGGTGGAGGCGATCCCGTGGCCGACGACCGCCGAGATCCGTGGCCTGAGCCCTTCGAAGGGTGCCCCCGAGACAGATCCGCCGCCGCTCGACGAGTCCGGGGAGGACGACGCGCGAGAGGAGCCCGCACAGCGGCGCTCGTCGCGCAAGAAGAAGCGCAAGCGCTAGGTCGTCAGGGCGCGAGCCGCCACCGCGTGAGCGTCACCGAGGCTGTGGCGTGCATGGATCCGGGCAGGGCACAGACCCTCTCGGCCAGCTCGGCCGGGCCGGTGTGGCGCGCCGAGGGTCCCATCGCGACCAGCTGACGCAGCGCGCGCCGGTCCAGGGTAAGCCCGACCTCGATCTCGCCGCGCTCGACGCCGGACAGGTGCGGCGCGAGGGAGGCGGTGAGCCGCTCCTCCTTGCGCCCGTCCACCGCGAGCATCGCCAGCGGCTCTCTCAGTTCGGTCAGGTGGCGCTCGGTGGGGGTGACCACGATCAGCGTTCCCCCCGGGGCCAGCACGCGCGCGATCTCCTCGCCGTTGCGCGGCGCGAAGACGTCGATCACGACTCGGGCGGCGCCCTCGCGGACCGGGATCGCGCGCCAGACGTCGCATACGGCAGCGCCGGCCCGGGGGTGGGCCCGTGCCGCCCGCCGGGCCGCGTAGCGCGAGGCGTCCAGGGCCAACCCGGCGCGGGCGGGCATCCGGTCGAGGCTCGCCGCCAGGTAGTGACCGGTTCCGGCTCCCACGTCGACCACCGCTCCCGGCTCGTCGCCGGCGGCTTCCCACGTCGCGTCGGCCACGGCTCCGAGCAGCGCGTCGAAGTGGCCCGCGTCGAGAAAGGCCGCCCGCGCCGCCACCATCTCCGCCGAGTCGCCGAGTCCGGGCGGGACGTCCCGGGCCAGGAGGTTTACGTAGCCCTGACGCGCGACGTCGAACGAGTGACCCTGGCCGCAGCGCATGGCTCCCGCCCGCCGCGCCAGCCCCGCCCCGCACACCGGGCAGGCCAGCAGGTCCTGCACTCAGACGGCCTGAGCGGCGGCGACCACCGCCTCGTACGCGGCCCCAGGGTCTCCCTTGCCGAAGACCGACGATCCCGCCACGAACAGGCCCGCGCCGGCGGCGGACGCCGGTCCGGCGGTGTCGGCGTCCACGCCGCCGTCGACTTCGATCGGCACATCGTCGGCCAGCATCGAGCGGAGCTGCGCCACCCGGTCCTCCGACCCCGGGATCCACTTCTGGCCCCCCCAGCCGGGGTTCACGGTCATGCAGAGCAGGAAGTCGAAGCAGCCGTGGAGCGAGTCGAGCGCGTTGAGCGGGGTGCCCGGGTTGAGCGCCAGCCCCGCCTTGCATCCGGCCTCGCGGACCGACTTGAGCGCGAAGTGGATGTGCGGCGTGGCCTCGATGTGCACGGCGATGGAGTCCGCCCCGGCCTCGGCGAAGGCGGCCACCTGTCCCTCGGGACGCTCGACCATCAGGTGCACGTCGACCCACCCGCCCGCCTCGTGCACCTGTCCCTCGATAGAGGCTGTCACCGAGTCGCCGATGGAGATGGGCGGCACGAAGTGGCCGTCCATCACGTCGACGTGGATGACCCGTGCCCCAGCGTCCAGGACGGCGCCCACCTGCTCGCCCAGCCGGGAGAAATCGGAGGCGAGGATCGAGGGAGCGACACGACGGTCCTGCAGCAGGTCAGCGGACATGGTCCCGACGCTATCGCAACGACGAGGGGCCCGCCGAAGCGGGCCCCTCATTTGCTGCGGCATCATTGCCGCCGGTCATCTCAGACCGGTGAATCCGTTCAGGCCTTGCCGTTCTCCTTCTTGTCCTCGGCAGGGGACTCGCTCTTGTTCTCGTTGCTCTCCGACTCGACGATCGTGCGCGTGACCCGCTCGCACGAGCCGTTGGCGTTGGCCGGAGTCGCATCCACGATCACGTCGGCCGAATCGAGGATCGCACGGTCGTTGCCGGGGCCGCAGTCGACCCTGTCGGCCTCGCCGTCGAACGTGTGGAACTTGTCGTTGCCGTTGCCGCCGGTCAGGGCGTCGACGCCGGGGTTGGGCACGTCGCCGCGGGCCAGGGCCCACAGGTCGTCGTTGCCGTCGCCGCCGAAGGACTGGTCCGCGCCCAGGTTGGCGAAGATCCGGTCTCTACCGGCACCACCGGTGGAGACGTCATCGCCCTTGCCGCCGGAGATGTAGTCGCGGCCTTCGCCGCCGTTGACCTTGTCGCTGCCGTCACCGCCGTGCAGGCGATCGCCGAAGCGCTTGCCCTTCTTGAGCACGCCCGGGCCACCGTTCACGGTGTCGTCGCCCGCGCCGCCGAAGATTCGGTCGCGTCCGCCGCCGCCGTTCAGGACGTCATTGCCGAGGTTGCCGGCGATGAAGTCGTAGCCGCGACCGCCGAACACCTTGTCGCTGCCGGCGTTGCCGAACAGCAGATCGGCGCGCCGTCCGGGGGCGCCGCCGCCGCCGCGCACGGTGTCGTCACCGTTACCGCCGCGAACCACGTCACGTCCCTGGTTGCCGTTGGCCTGGTCGTTGCCGTCTCCGCCGAAGATGCGGTCATACCCGCGTCCGCCGCTGATGACGTCGTTGCCGCCGCGAGCGCTGATGCGATCGCGTCCGGCCAGGCCCTTGATGGTGTCGTTGTCGCTCGAGCCGTTGATCTTGTCGCGTCCGTTCGTGCCGGTGATCGTGGCCGCCAGGGCGGTGGCCGCGAACAGGCACGAAAGAGCGGCGAAGACGGCCAGGCTGAGGCTGATTCCGCTACGCTGCTTCACAGGGGCATCCTCCTACTTGGTGGTTTGGGGTTGCCCCTACCAACCGGTTCGGTGCGTCGGAGTTGCGGCGCTGCCGAGCCAGTCGGTTGTAAAGGCAGGGCACCACACCGAGCCCTCACCCCGTCGTGGCCTGACGGGCCTGCGTGCGAATCTCGCTCAGGATGCGCTCCAGCCGCGGCTCGGTGTCCGAGTCCACGAACGTCATCGCCGCCCCGACCGCCGGGTGCGCCTCGGCGATCTGCGCGTGGAGCTCGTGGGCCACCGCCCGGTAGCTCGGATGCCCCTCGCGCCCGGACCGCAGCTCGACCAGGTGCATCGCCTCGCGGGCGTTCATATCCAGCACGTAGCGGATGCGGTAGCCCAGGCACAGCGCGTAGGGGGCGAGCTCTCCCAATCCCGACTCCACGAGCCGGCCGTGCTCGGTGCGTGAGGCGTCGAGGCCGCGGCGGTAGTCGTCGCCCACCCCGGCCTCGTCGAGCTCGCCCGGCACGCCGGCGCCCAGCTCCGGCGTGAGCGTCTGCCATTGGATGGTGAGCATCCGGTGGCGCTGCAGGTCGCGGAAGGCGCCGTAGTCGGAGACCACCTCGAAGCGATAGCGCAGCGACTCGAGCCCCCGCCCGGGGCGGTGACGGCGATTGCGCCGATCGCCCAGCAACTCACCCAGCATCTGGGCCCGCTGGTCGGGCGGCAGGGTCCGTACGGCCGACCGGGCCTCGGTCTCGGAGGCGCCCGCCGCCTCGAACAGCAGGCCCGCCAGCAGGTCGTCCTCCGAGCCCTGGACGTCGAGCAGGCGAACGGACGGGCCATCGTCGACCTCGCCGCCGCGGGAGCGATCGAGGCCCAGGCGCCCGGCCCAGCGGTCGGCGGCCGATGCCCGCTGCTCCAGGTAGGAGACCCACTCGCCTCCGCGGTCGGGGCGGTCCACGCGCGCGACGAAGCTCGGCATGATCGCCTTGAGCTCGGCCAGGATCATCTGTCCGTAGTCGCGGGCCTCGGGCAGGGGCGAGGCCAGCAGCCGCAGGATCATCTGCTCGTAGGCCTGCCCGCTGGCGAAGATCCCCATGTGCGAGAGCGAGGCGGCGGGAAGCAGGCCGCGCAGCAGGTCCAGCGCCTTGGCCCGGATAGAGCGGGCGTAGGCCGCCTCGTTCTCTTCGTCGCCCCGGGTGAAGCGGTCGGCCGCCCAGGCCTCGACCCGGGGGAGGGTGCGCGAGTAGGTGTGAAACAGGCCGTCCATGGCCCGCGCGTACTCGGGGCCCAGTGAAGCGTGGCGCCAGTAGCGATAGCCGCCCGACCCCTCCATCGGCGCGTCGTAGGGGATATAGCGAGTGGACTGCTCCAGGTAGGAGGCCAGCCGACCGCGCTGGAGCACCTTGGTCATGACGTTGGAGACGTACTCGCAGGCGATGTGCGCGCCCCCGAGCTGGGCCACCGAGTCATCGCCGTAGCCCAGGAAGATGCGCTCGTAGAGCTTGCGCGCCCGTTCCCCCTCCTCGCCGTCGAAGCTCTCGGCCGGGCCGGGCGAGTCAGCCGCGAACTCGTCCAGGTACAGGCGACGCAGCGTGCCCTGGTAGCGCGAGTAGCGGGCAAACAGCGCGCCCTTGACCGTCTCGGGCAGGTTGACCAGGCCGAACACCGGGCGGTCGAGGTTGGTGAAATGGGGGGCGAGCGCGGCGCACTCGCTTTCGCTGAAGCTCTCGACCGGGTAGTCCATGCGGGCGGCCAGCATAGAACCGCCTTCGGCCAATCAACTCGACTCGCGGCCATCGGGCGCCGCTGCCGTTCCGGATCGGGCAGGATGCCCGATCCGGCGATCAACTCAGGCTGTTCTCCTGCACGCACTCCACGACCGGCTCGCCGTCGTCGCTGCGACGCGCGCGTTCGATCGAGAAGCTCATTCGCCTGCCGTCGATCTCCAGCGTGGCCACCTGGTTGTCGAACCACGGTCCGCCGCCCACTGGCCGCCACCGCACCGAGGGGTCCTCCCCGCCTGCCGCGCGGGACAGCGCCCGGGTGACCGCCAGCACCGGCCTGGTGAACATCGATTTGATAGCCCGTCGCTCGCGGGCGTCGAGGGGATTGCGCATGGGTGAGCAGACGGCCTGGTAGACGGCGCTGAGCACCCCGGCGTCCCGGGGGAAGGCGACCTCGCTGAGGTAGGCGTGGTGGACGTCGCCCGACAGCGTGACGATCGTGGCCGGTGCCGCTCCGCGCTCACCCGCTCCGACCGCGCGCTGAATGTGGGCCAGACGCTCGAAGGACTCCTGGAAGGCGGGCCAGTGCTCCAGGTCGACCGCCTGGCGGATCTTCTCTCCGATCTGGGCGGCCTGGCCGCCCCAGGCCCCGCCGCACACGGCCTCGTTCCAGGCCTCCAGGTGATGCATCGCCGGGGCCAGCAGCCAGGGCACCGAGGTCGCTATGAGCAGGTGGTCGAAGCCGCCGGTGGCGTGGTCCTCGACCCACTGCCACTCGTCCTCGTCGAGCATGGAGCGCTTGCCTTCCTCCAGCACCCGGCCACAGCGGGAATCGATCACCACCAGGCGCGTGCGCCCGATGTCGCGGTAATAGCTCCAGCGGCTGTAGAAGGCCTCGCGATCGGAGCCGCGCGCGTACTGGCGCAGCACCTTGGAGCCGTCGGTGAGCTTCTGCAGGCGCCCCAGCAGCCCGTCCTCGCGCAGCTCGGCTGGGCTGAGATTGCCGACGTGCTGGTAGATCCAGTAGGACATCAGCCCGCACTCGATGTGGGTGGCCCACCAGTCGGTGGCCCGCATCGCCTCGACCCACGCGGCGGAGGTGTTCCAGTCGTCGTGGATGTCGTGGTCGTCGAAGATCATGGCCGACGACACCGTGGACAACAGCCAGCGCGTGACCGGATCCTTCCAGGACTCGTAGTAGAGCTTGGTGTACTCCTCGAAGTCGAGCGCGATCTCCCCCGGCTCCTCGGAGGTGTCGCGGCGCCCCTCGATGAACTTGCGGGTCTCGGGCGAGACCTCGTCCGCGTAGATCTGGTCGCCCACCCACAGCAGCAGGTCGGGCCAGGTGTCGGGATCCTCGTGGCGCATCCGCAGCGCCTTTGCGCGCAGCGCGTCCACCTCGCGCCCTTCGTCGTCCTCGTCCTTGGTCAGCGTGTAGGGCGGGTCGTTGGGGACGGCCACCCGGCAGGAGCCGAAGAAGATCTTGGGGTGCAGGTCGTCGGCGTAGGTGCGGATGCGGCTGGCCGGGAACTCCGAGTCCTCGAGCGGCCAGACCCGCTCCCCGTCCAGGGCCACCTCGTACTCATAGGTGTGGCCGGGCTCGAGGTCTCCCACCGACACCACGCCGTAGTGGTGGCCCTCCACCTGGAAGGTCGGGGCTGTCGCGCCCAGGACCTCGACTTCGCACGCCGCGCCGGTCTCGACCCAGATCACGGCGTTGGTTGCGTCGACGTAGCGCAGCACGGGTCCCAGCAGCAGTTCGGTCATGAGACGATG
>JBBJOH010000025.1:0-9566 GCA_037720995.1 Thermoleophilaceae bacterium | reverse complement strand
CCCAGGATGAACAGGCCGATCACGAGGATGAAGCCCACCACTCCGGCCCGCTCCATGACCGCGAGCGGCACCGGGCGGCGCCGGATCTTCTCGACGATGGCCCAGAAGATGTGGCCGCCGTCGAGGGGCAGGAAAGGGAACAGGTTCACGATGGCCAAGGACAGGGAGACGATCGCCAGCAGGGAGACCGCGTCGGCCACGTCGGACTTGATCGTGTCGCTGGCCACCTTGCTCACGCCCACCACCCCGGAGATCTCCTTGCGCTGCTCGGCGTTGAAGATCCGGGCCGGCAGGGCAGCTGTCTGCTTGGTGATGAACCAGAACGCGTTGACCGACGAGGTGAAGGCCTTGCCGGGGGAGAGCGCCTCGCGTGGTCCGGGAGCGTAGGCGAAGCCGAGCCGGGTTCGCTTGGCGGCCGGGTCGTAGATGGGCCGGGCGCTGACCTTCACCGTCTGCCCGTCGCGCTCGACCAACAACCGGGCGGGGCGCGCAGACTTGCATCCCTTGGTCGGCGGCCGCGCGGCGCACTTGTGGCTCGCGATCCGGCGCGAGATCCGCCCGGCCCCGCCGCGGACACCGTCGACCGAGACCACCCTGTCGCCGGTCTTCAGGACCGATGCCGCCGGATAGCGCTTCTCGATCTCCCCCACCTTGGTCGTCGCGGTCGTCTGGCCGATCGCGGCGAAGAAGACGAACAGCAGGACCAGCGCGAGGACGAGGTTGACCAGCGGTCCCGCGGCGATCACCGCTATCCGCTTCCACACCGGCTGGGCGTGGTAGGCCCTGTCGCGCACCTCCTCCGGAAGCTCCTCGTCCGGGTTCATCCCGCTGATCTTCACGTAGCCCCCCGCGGGGATCGCCCCGATGGCGTACTCGGTCTCGCCGATCTTCTTGGACACCAGCGTGGGTGGGAAGAACAGCGAGAACTTCTCCACACGCATGCCCACCAGCTTGGCCACGGAGAAGTGGCCCAGCTCGTGCAAAATCACCAGCAGCATGAAGCCGAAGATCACCAGCAGCCAGCTCACGACGGCCGCGCTCCCGCCGTGGTGCTCAGCCCGGCGAGGGCCTCCCCGGCGACCTCACGCGCGTGGTCGTCCACCGTGTAGAGGTCCGAGAAATGGCCTACGGGCGCCACCGGCACCGACTCCAGGACCCTCTCGATCACCCGGGCTATGCCCTTAAACGACAGTCGCTCGTCCAAGAAGGCCTGCACGGCCACCTCGTTGGCGGCGTTGAGCACGCACGGCGCGGTGCCCCCCGCCTCTCCCGCCTCGCGGGCGAGGCGCAGGCAGGCGAAGGTGTCGGGGTCGGGGGCCTCGAACGTAAGCTGCCCCAGCGCGGCCAGGTCGAGCCGCTTCACCGGCACGTCCTCCCGATCGGGGTAGTGCAGCGCGTAGGAGATCGGCACTCGCATGTCGGGATAGCCGAGGTGGGCCAGCGAGGCGCCGTCGCCCAGATGGATCAGGGAGTGGACGATCGACTGCGGATGAACCACCACGTCGATCCGGTCGTAGGAGAGCCCGAACAGGTGGTGGGCCTCGATCACCTCCAGGCCCTTGTTCATCAGGGTGGCCGAGTCGATCGTGACCTTGCCGCCCATGTCCCAGGTGGGATGCGCCAGGGCGTCGCGCGGGGTGATGTCCTCCAGGTCGGTCCGGCCGCGAAAGGGGCCGCCGGACGCCGTCAGCTGCAGGGAGTCGACCGCGCCGGGCGCCTCTCCGGCGAGCAGCTGGAACAGCGCCGAGTGCTCTGAGTCCACCGGCAGGATGCGCGAGTCGGTCGCCTCGGCCAGGGCCATGACCAGGTCGCCCCCGATCACGAGGCTCTCCTTGTTGGCCAGCGCCAGGTCGATCCCCTCCCCGAGCGCGGCGACGGTCGGTCCCAGGCCGGCCGATCCCACCAGGGCGTTCAGCACCAGGTCGCAGTCCGATTCGACGATCAGCTCCACCAGCCCTTCGGCCCCGCCCAGCACCTCCCCGCCCGTCCACGCCGACGCCCGGCCGGCCGCATCGGGATCGGACAGCGCCACGCGGCCGACGCCGAAGGCTTCGGCCTGCTCGAGCACGAGGTCGGAGTTGGCCCGGGCGGCCAGGCCCACGACCTCCAGCGAATCGCTTCGCGAGACCACGTCGAGGGCCTGCGTGCCGATCGAGCCGGTGGAGCCGACGATCAGGATCCTGCGCATCCGCTGCAGTGTAGGAGGGCCGGACACGACCCTGGATACGAACCGGGGCAGGGGGTCCTCGAGCTTCAGGCCTTCAGCCGTAGCCGAAGGCGAGCGCGGCGTAGTAGCCGACGACCACGGTGAAGAAGACCGCGTCGAGGCGATCGAGCACGCCCCCGTGCGGACCGAACAGCTTGCCGGTGTCCTTGACCTCGAGGTCGCGCTTGATGGCCGATTCGAACAGATCTCCGATAGGGGCGGTCAACGCCACCAGGAAGCCGATGGCCACGGCGTCGAGCCCCGAGAGCCAGTCCTGGTAGAGCCCGGCCGCCCAGAACGCCAGCGTGCCGCCCAGCAGGCCCGCGACCAGTCCCTCGATCGTCTTGTTGGGCGAGATGTCGGGCGCCAGCGGCGTGCGCCCGAAGTACCGGCCCCCCAGATAGGCCGCGGTATCGCCGATGAACGTGCCCACCAGAACATCGATCAGGAGCCCGTCGCCGTGGGGGACCTGGCGCAACAGGACGGCGTGGGCGAGCGGCAGTCCTACCCACGCGACGCCAAAGATGGTGGCCGACACCCCCCACGCCAGGTTGTCGAGCTTCTCGCGCACCAGCGCCAGGAGGAACACGGCGGGAAAGGCGGCCACGAGCCCGATCACCACCGCCGAGCGGTCCTCGTAGGTGGCCAGCATCACCATTGCGGCCATGGCGAGGAAGCCCGCCAGGTCTACGGGGCGCGCGCGCCGCATCAGGCCGTACAGCTCGCTCAGGGCCAGGACGCCGAGCGCGATCAGGCCCAGGGCGAGGATCAGGCCGCCGCTGGTGACGATGAAGACCGCGAAGACGCCCGCCGGGACGGCGACCAGGATCCGCGAGGCCAGATCCGACCGCGCACGGCGCTCGCGCCGCGTCGGCGCCTCACGCTCCCGCCGCCGCGGGGCTGAGCCGCGGGTGCCGCGCGCCGACACGGCTACCGGGCCCCGAACCGTCGCCGGCGCTGCGCGTACTCGTCCAGGGCGGCCTCGAAGGCGGCGGTGTCGAAGTCGGGCCACAGCTCGTCGCGGAAGACGAGCTCCGAGTAGGCGCACTGCCAGAGCAGGTAGTTGGAGATGCGCTGCTCGCCGCTGGTTCGGATGAGGAGGTCCGGATCGTGCATGTCGGGGGCGTAGAGCAGGCGGCGAAAGTCGTCTTCGCCGCCCGAGGTGAACCTTCGCGCCGCATCGACGATCTCCGCCCTGCCGCCATAGTTGAAGGCCACGAACAGCGTGATGCGGGTGTTCCGGGCAGTCGTGCGCTCGGCCCACTCCATCCGCTCGCACAGCTCCTTGGACACGCCTTCGCGGCGGCCGATGAAGCGCATGCGCACGTCCTCGGCGTGCAGCTCCGGCGTCTCGCGGTCGATCCGCTCGCCGAACATCGCCATCAGGCCGCTGACCTCTTCGGCCGGGCGCGTCCAGTTCTCGGTGGAGAACGAGTACACGGTGAGCTCCGCGACGCCCAGGCGCGCGGCGTCGCGCAGGCGGGCCTTGACGACGTCGGCCCCCGCCTGGTGGCCGGCCAGAGGAGGCAGCCCCCGGTTCTGTGCCCACCGCCCGTTGCCGTCAGTGATGATGGCGACGTAGCGGGGAGAGGAGCCGTCCGGCGCTACTGGGTCTCCCCCATGATCTCCTCCTCCTTGCCTGCGAGCAGGGAGTCGATGTCGGCCACGCGCAGGTCGGTCAGCTTCTGCAGCTCGGTCTCCGCGCGATGCTCGTCGTCGGAGCCGACCTCGCCCTCCTTCTTGAGCTCCCGCAGGTCCTGCATGGTGTCGCGGCGCACGTTGCGGATGGAGACCCGCCCCTGCTCGGCGATCCCGTGCACCACCCTGACGAGGTTGCGCCGGCGCTCCTCGGTCAGCTCGGGAATGGTCAGTCGGATCAGGTTTCCGTCGTTGGAGGGCATGAGGCCCACGTCGGACTCCAGGATCGCCTTCTCGATCGCCCTGATCGAGGACTTGTCGTACGGGGTGATGGTGAGCAGCCGCGCCTCTGAGGCCGACACGTTGGAGAGCTGCTTGAGCGGCGTGGTGGAGCCGTAGTAGTCCACCTCCACGCGGTCGAGCAGCTGCGGGGACGCCCGCCCGGTGCGCACCGTGGCGAACTCCGTGCGGGTGGCGTCCACGGACTTGGCCATCCGCTCGGCGGCCTCGTCCATGAACTCCCGGACGAGCTCGCTATCCACCTGTGGCCACCACCGTTCCCACCCTCTCGCCGGACACTATCCGCTCTATGTTGCGCTCGTCGTCCATGTTGAAGACGTATATGGGCAGGTCGTTGTCCATGCACAGCGACAGCGCCGTGGAGTCCATCACCTGAAGCTGTTGCTCCATCGCCTGACGGTGGGAGATGCGCTCGATGAATGTCGCGTCGGCCACCTTGCGCGGGTCCGCGGTATATACGCCCTCCACGCCGTTCTTGGCCATCAGGATGACCTCCGCGTGGATCTCCAGGGCCCTCAGGGCCGCGGCGGTGTCGGTGGTGAAGAACGGGTTGCCGGTGCCGGCGGCAAAGATCACCACGCGTCCCTTCTCGAGGTGGCGCATGGCCCGGCGGCGGATGTAGGGCTCGGCCACCTCGGAGATCTGCATGGCCGACATGACGCGGGTGTTGGCGCCCTGCTTCTCCAATGCGTCCTGGAAGGCGAGCGCGTTGAGCACCGTGGCCAGCATGCCCATGTAGTCGCCGGTGGCCCGGTCCATGCCGGCGGCCGCTCCGGACAGGCCGCGGTAGATGTTGCCGCCGCCCACCACCACGGAGGTCTCCACGCCCATGTCGGCCACCCGCTTGACCTGGGTCGCGATGGCCGCTATGCGCTCGGGGTCGGCCCCGTACTCGAGGCCGCCCATGAGGGCCTCGCCCGAGAGCTTGAGCAGCACCCGCTGGAACGCCGGCCCGCCCCCGCTGGACCGTTCTTGGAAGGCCACCCGGCTAGTCGCCGACCTTGAACCGGGCAAAGCGGCGCACCACCACGTTCTCGCCGGTGCTGGCCGACAGCGCTGCCCGCATCTCCTCGAGCGTGCGGCCCTCGTGCTTGTCCTCGTTGATGTGGCGCTGATTGAGCAGCACGATCTGCTCGAGCCACTTGCGCATGCGCCCCTCGGCGATCTTCTCCTGCACCTCCTCGGGCTTGCCCTCTCCGGCCGCCTGCTCCTTCAGGACCCTCATCTCGGCCTCGCGGGCATCCTCGGGCACATCCTCTTCGCTCACGTACTGGACGCCGGAGGCGGCCACGTGGGCGGCCACGTCGCGCGCGAACTCGGTGAACTCGTCGTTGCGGGCCACGAAGTCGGTCTCGCAGTCCACCTCCACCAGCGCGCCCACCCTGTTGTTGTGGTGCACGTAGGAGACCACCACGCCTTCGCTGGCTGACCGCTCGCCGCGCTTGGCCGCCTTGGCCTGCCCCTTGACGCGCAGGACCTCGATGGCCCTGTCCATGTCGCCGTCGGACTCCACCAGGGCATTCTTGGAGTCCATCATCCCCGCGCCCGTGCGGTCCCGGAGCTCCTTCACCGTCCTTGCGGAGATAGTCGCTTCAGCCATGCTCAGGACTCCTCGTTGGGATCGAAGATCCGTTGCTCGGCGGGAACCGCGACCTCCGCGGGGGCAGCCTCCGGCACGCGCGCCCCGGCCGTGGCCTCGCTCGACTCCTCGGCCTCGCGACGAGCCTGCTCCTCGGCGTCTCGCCGGGCGGCCTCCTCGGCCTCGCGGCGGGCCTGCTCCTCGGCCTCTCGCCGGGCGGCCTCCTCGGCCTCGCGGCGGGAAGCCTCCTCCTCGGCGCGAAAGCGGCTGTTCTCCTCACCGACCACGTTGGAGATGGCCTCCACGATGACCTTGCAGGAGCGGATCGCGTCGTCGTTGCCCGGGATCACGTACTCGACGGGGTCGGGATCGCAGTTGGTGTCCACCAGCCCGATCACCGGGATGCGCAGCCGCGCGGCCTCGCGCAGGGCGATGACCTCGGTCTTCAGATCGACTACGAACATCGCGTCGGGCGCCCGCTGCATGTTGCGCACCCCACCCAGGTTGAACTCGAGCTTGTCGCGCTCCTTGATCGCCGTGATGCGCTCGCGCGTGGGCAGCAGCTCCATCGTGCCGTTCTCGGTCCACTCGGTCAGCTCGTGCAGGCGCTTGATCCGCAGGTTCACCGTCTGGAAGTTGGTGAGCAGACCCCCCAGCCAGCGCTGGTGGACGTAGGGCATCCCGCAGGCTGTAGCGGCCTCGGCGATGGTGTCGCGGGCCTGCTTCTTGGTGCCCACGAAGAGGACGGTGCCTCCCCGTCCGGCCACGTTGGCGACGAACTCCTGCGCGCGCTCGAGCAGCACCTCGGTGCGCTGCAGGTCGATGATGTGGATGCCGCTGCGCTCACCGAAGATGAAGCGGCGCATCTTGGGGTTCCAGCGGCGCGTCTGGTGGCCGAAGTGCACGCCGGCCTCCAGCAGCTCTCTCAGTGATACGTGAGCCAACTGAATCGTTTCCTTTGATCGTGGGTGCGGATTCCGGCGGCGGTGACGCGGACCCGGACGCGTTCGTCCGGGCAGGCCCACGGTCGGCCCGTCGGGGTAGATGGGATGTCGCGAGAGGATACCTCTCGCGAATCCCGATGGCGTGCCACCGAATCGGCATCGTGCCGATTCGGCGAACGGCGTTGGCTGCCAGATGGCCGGTGGTCTGTGCCGAAACGAAAACGGGACGGCTTCCAAAGAAGCCGCCCCGCCTCGATATCAGTTCCCGTCTGGCCCTCCGGGAACTGGCTCCCGCCGGGCCGCATCGAGTGAACGACGCAGATCGGCGGGTGGTTTGGACTCGCACCGGATCTCTTCCCCCGTGATCGGATGGCAAAACATCAGCACATGCGCGTGCAGGAACTGGCGCGCAAGGCCAAGGCGACGACCCGAGGCGGCGCCGCCATAACGCGGGTCGCCGCAGACGGGGTTGCCGATCGCCGCCATGTGCGCACGGATCTGGTGGGTGCGGCCCGTCTCCAGCCTGGCCTCGAGCAGCGTCGTGCGCCCAAGCGCCTCCAGCGTCTCGAAGTGGGTGACCGCGTGGCGGGCCCGGTCGGTGTTGGTGGAGACCGTGGTCCGCCGGAGGCGATCGCGCCCCAGGGGGGCCTCGATCGTCCCCGAGCGGGCGTCCGGGCGACCCTCCACCAGCGCCAGGTAGCGTCGATCCATCTCACGGCGCCTGATCATGCTCTGAAGCTCGGCGTGCGCGCGAGCGGACTTGGCCACCACCAGCAGCCCCGAGGTGTCGCGATCCAGCCGGTGCACGATTCCCCGGCGGTCGGGATCGGTCCCTCCCCGTGCCCGGTCGGCCAGGGCCTGGGCCAGCGTCCCTTGGCGGTTGCCGGCCCCGGGGTGCACCACGACTCCGGCCGGCTTGTCCACGACCATCAGGTGCTCGTCCTCCACCACCACCCGGAAGGGCACGTCATCCGGGCTGGTCTCGGGCTCGGGGGGCGGGTCGGCCACCGCCACGTGCTCACCCGCGCGGACGCGGTGTGACTTGGCCCGCACAGCGCCGTCCACGCGCACCCGCCCGTCGGCGATCGCCCGCTGGGCCTCCCCCCGGGTAGCCGACAGCCCCCGCCCCACCAGGAACGCGTCGAGGCGCGGCCCGGCATCGCGATCGTCGGCGAGCGCCGTCACTTCC
The DNA here is from genome assembly GCA_037720995.1 of Thermoleophilaceae bacterium. GTDB lineage: Bacteria > Actinomycetota > Thermoleophilia > Solirubrobacterales > Thermoleophilaceae > JAAYBF01. The sequence goes on along the minus strand of JBBJOH010000025.1, from coordinate 1,710 downwards.
GGGCCGCCGGCCCCTCCATCACGTAGAGCAGCGCGAGCACCCCGATCACGATCGAGGAGTCGGCGAGGTTGAACGCCGGCCAGAACGCCGGGTCGATGAAGTCGATCACCGCACCCTCGCGGGCGCGGTCAACCAGGTTGCCCAGCGCCCCGCCCAGAAGCATGCCCACCGGCAGCCACAGCCACGCGCGCGAGGCGTTGACGGCGAACCACGCGACCAGCAGGGCCAGCGCCACCGCTATCAGCGCTGCGACGATCTCACCCCTGCCCTCCAGCGCCCCGAACGCGACGCCGCGGTTGCGGGTGTTGGTGATGTCGAGGCCGAAGAAGACGTTCACGCTCTCACCGCGCGCGAATGACGAGTCGACAGCCAGCTTGGTCGCCTGGTCGAGCGCCACCACGACCAGCACGGTCGCGACCGCGCGGGCCCAGCCCCCGGAGCGACTCATGTCAGCCCCGGATGAGGCTGACCAGGATGCTGCCCACGATCTGGAGCACGAAGATCCCCACGATGGGACTCAGGTCCAGGGCGCCCGGGCCGATCTTGAGCGGCGGGAGGAAGCGGCGGAAGATCCGGAGGTAGGGCTCCACCACGTCGTTGACGAACCCCACCGCCGCCGACAGGAACCGGTTGTAGGGCATGCGCCGGATGTAGCTCAGCACCACCCACAGGATCACGAGGATCGTGTAGACGAGGAACAGGGTTCCCACGTAGTCGGCCACGTCGACGCGGGTCAGGGCGAGCAACGGCGTCATCGCGAGGACTCCACCACGAGGTTCACGGCGGCGTGCAGCGCCTCGGGCAGGCCCTTCTCCTCCAGCACTCCCAGGCCTCGTTCGGTCAGCCCGCCCGGCGTGGCCACGCGGCGGCGAAGCTCGCCGGCGTCGAGGTCGTTGGCGTCCAGGTAGGCGGCCGAGCCGGCCATGGTCTCCACCACCAGTCGGGTGGCCTGGTGGTGGTCGAGCCCGTGGGCCGCTCCGGCCTGGGCCAGCGCCTCCACCACCACGGCCAGGAAGGCGGGGCCGCAGCTCATCAGGGCCATGGCGGGCTCGAGCAGAGGCTCGTCCAGCTGCACCACCACGCCGCAGCGCCCGAGCAGGCGCAGCAGCTCCTCCTGCGGTCCGTCGGCGGCGTGGCTGCCGGGCGCGTAGCCGAACACCCCGCGCCCGACCTCGACGGGGATGTTGGGAATCAGGCGGTAGACCGGCACGCCGGGATAGGCGGTCTCCAGGCGATCCAGCGGCGTGGCCGCGACGATCGAGGCCAGGGCGTCGGCGGCACCGTCCATCTGGTCGGCCACCTCTTCGACCTGCGCGGGCTTGTGGGCCAGCACCACGACGTCGCAGCGCTCAGCCAGCTCGGCGTTGGAGGACGCCACCTCGCCGCCGATGGCGTCGGCCAGCGCCTGCGCGCGCTCGGTGTTCGGAGCGAAGACGAGCGCCGGCTCCGATATGCCACGGGCAAGGGCGGTGGCCATGCTGCCCGCTCCGATGAACCCGATCTGCATCGGCGAGGAGACTACGCAGCCGGTTCGATCACCGTCGATTCGCCAGATCGAGTCCCGCCCGATCACGGCGAAGCTGGCGGCGTGAGCCACCGAAAGCACCGCCGAGGTGGCTGGCGGCGTGAGCCACCACAAGCACCGCCATGATGGCCGGTCGCTGCCGGGAAAGGATGCCGTTTACGAAATCGGCATGGATGCCGATTTCG
>JBBJOH010000281.1:0-2500 GCA_037720995.1 Thermoleophilaceae bacterium | reverse complement strand
GGTCGCGGAGGCGGAGCTGGTCGGCCTCGCCCCGCAGGCAGCCTTCGACGGGTTCCCCGAAGACGTGGACATCCGGGGCTTCGATCCCGAGCGGCACCTGATCGAGAACGCGTTACGCTCAATCCGCTGATGGCCCAGACCAAGAAGAAGCGCTCCCGAAAGCATCGCGGAAGCCCGGCGGGAACGGTCAACCGGCCGGCCGCCGGCGCCAAGGCGAAGGCCAGGCAGGACCCCAAGCAGGCGGCCCGCGAGCGCCGGGCCCAGCGGATGAACCGCGAGCCAACGTGGAAGGGATCGATCAACCGGGCCGCCATCGCCGCCGCGGTGTTCGGCTTGATCGCGGCGCTGGCCCTGGGCTACGACGTCCAACGGTCGGTCACCCTGGCCGCCTTCATGTTCCTGATCTACATCCCGCTGGGCTACCTGACCGACCGCGCGGTCTACAACCTCAAGCAGCGGCGAAAGCGGGGATAGCCTCGAATGGCCATGGACGTGCGCATGTTCCCCGTCGGCCCGGTCCAGGAGAACTGCTTCCTGTTCAACCGCGAGGGGTCTGACCGCGCGCTGATCGTCGACCCTGGCGAGGAGGCTCCCAAGCTGCTCTCGGCGATCGAGGAGCTCGGCCTGACGCTCGAGGGCATCCTGCTCACGCACACGCACTTCGACCACGTGGGCGCTGTCGCGCCGATGGCCAGGGCGACCGGCGCCGAGGTGTGGGTTCCCGAGCTCGAGAAGCAGGTGCTCGCCGACATCAACGCCTACGTGCCCTGGCCGGGCTTTGGTCCCTTCGAGGACTGGGACGCCGAGCACACCGTCCGGGGCGGGGAGCAGCTGCAGATGGCCGGCTTCGAGATCGACGTGCTCTTCACGCCGGGTCACAGCCCCGGGCACGTGACGTTCTCGATTCCCGGCGAGCAGGTGGTCTTCTCCGGTGACGTGCTGTTCCAGGGGTCGGTGGGCCGCGTGGACCTCCCCGGCGGTGACTGGCCCACGCTGCTGGAGTCGATCCGCTCGCTGGTGGACGGCCTGCCCGGCGCGACACGGGTCCACCCGGGTCACATGGGCCTGACCACGCTCGGAGCCGAGCAGGCCACCAATCCCTTCCTGGCCGAGCTGGCGCGGTAACCGCGGTGTCGGGCAAGCTGCAGGCCCCACGGGGGACGTTCGACGTGCTGCCCGCCGACGGGGAGCGCCGTCAGCTGCTGCGCGAGAATGCCGACGATCTCCTGGGCCGCGCCGGCTATGGGCCCTTCGAGACGCCGGCGTTCGAGGACACCGAGGTGTTCGCGCGCGGGGTGGGGCAGTCCACCGACATCGTCTCGAAGGAGATGTTCACCTTCGAGGACAAGGGCGGGCGTTCGCTGACGCTGCGTCCTGAGGGCACGGCCGGAGCGTGCCGGGCTTATGTGGAGCACGGCATGCACAAGCTGGCCCAGCCGGTGAAGCTGCGCTACTGGGGACCGTTCTTTCGCCACGAGGCGCCCCAGGCGGGGCGCTACCGCCAGTTCAATCAGGTCGGAGCCGAGGCGCTGGGCTCGGATGACCCGTCGCTGGACGCCGAGCTCATTCTCCTGCTGGCCGAGCTGCTGGAGGACTCCGGCGTAGAGAGCCGGCTGAAGCTGTCCAGCCTCGGCAACGCGGAGACGCGCGCCTCATACGGCGAGGAGCTGCGGTCCTTCCTACGCGGGCGCCAGGGGGAGCTGTCCGACGAGGTGCGAGCGCGCGTCGACGCCAACCCGCTGCGCGCCTTCGACGCCGACCACCCCGGGACGCGCGCCGTGATGACCGAGGCCCCTTTGCTGATCGACCGCCTCGACGCCGCCGACGCGGAGCACTTCGCCGAGGTGCGCGGGCTGCTCGACGACGCCGGGCAGGAGTACGACCTCGACCCCACGCTGGTGCGCGGGCTCGACTACTACACGCGCACGGTGTTCGAGTTCGACTCACCCTCGCTGGGGGCCCAGAGCGGCGTGGGCGGCGGCGGGCGCTACGACGGCCTGGTGGAGCAGCTCGGCGGGCCGCCCACGCCCGGCGTGGGCTGGGCCGCGGGAATCGAGCGGATCCTGCTGGCCTCGGACGAGGATCCCGACGACCTGGAGTTGCCTGTGGCCTTCGTGGCCGTGCCCAAGCCCGAGCTGCGCCGGATGGCTTTCGGCATCGTGCGTTCGCTGCGCGACAGCGGAGCGCGGGCCGAGATGGAGCAGGCCGGCCGCTCGATGAAGGGCCAGCTCAAGCAGGCCAACCGGATCGGCGCCACCCATGTGGTGATCGTGGGCGACGAGCTCGAGGTCAAGGAGATGGAGGGCGGCGAGCAGAGGGTCGTGGCCGACGAGCAGGAGCTGCTGGAGGCGGTGCTCGGTTGAGCGCGTCCACCTTCGACAACTCCTACCGCTCGCACTGGTGCGGCCTCGTGGGACCTGAGCAGGTCGGGCAGCGGATCCGCGCCGCCGGCTGGGTGCACCGCCGCCGCGACCACGGCGGGCTGATCTTCATCGACCTG
>JBBJOH010000024.1:0-9682 GCA_037720995.1 Thermoleophilaceae bacterium | reverse complement strand
CCCTAGAGGATTGCCCTCGACGAACCGGCATTCCTGCCGTTTTCGTAAACGGGTTTCCCTCGACGAACGGCGGGCCGCCGTTGGCTCATAGGGCCAGGCGCTCTGGTTGACCAGGGTTTCGGCAGCTGGGTGGTTGGTTCGAGGGCCGGTGACGCTCGAGGCTCCCCCGGGTCCGTACTCCTCACGGGCAGGGAACGGCTGTCCCGGCTTGCGCGACGTACGTGGTGCGGTTTCCGTGCATCTGGCGTCACGCAGCGCGCCGACCGCCTTGCGTGACGTCTGATGCACGCGTGCGGCCCGCGACACGGTATCCGAGCGCCGCCTACCTGCCCCGGTCACGGGTCGCCCCCTGACCGGGGGTTTCGTGCGAACGGGCGCTTCGGCGATGCCCTCGACGAAACCGGCATCCCTGCCGGTTTCGTAAACGGCGCAACGCGTCAGGGTGCCAGCCGCTCCACGATCCACTCTCCCACCGTGTGGCGGAAGCGGAGGCGGTCGTGGAGCCGGTCGGGCCGGCCCTGCCAGAACTCGACCATGTCGGGCCTCACGCACAGGCCGCCCCAATGCCCGGGTCGCGGCACGCTGTCGGGGTACCTGCCGGCGGCCTCTTCGTAGCGGCGCTCGAGCTGCTCGCGCGACTCCACGGGCTGGGACTGGGGGCTTGCCACCGCGCTGATCCGCGAGCCGTGCGGGCGCGAGGCGAAGTACTCGTCGGCCTCTTCGGCGCCGAGGGGCTCCACCGCTCCGTCGACCACCACCTGGCGCTGCAGGGCGATCCAGGGAAAGACCAGCGCGGCCCGGGGGCTGGCCTCGATCTCCTGGCCCTTGCGCGAGCGCAGGTTGGTGAAGAAGGTGAGCCCGCTCTCGTCGAGCCCCTTGAGCAGCACCGTCCGCGCCGAGGGAACGGCGTCCGCGTCGGCCGTGGCCAGCACCATCGCGTTGGGCTCGGCGATGTCCGACTCGACGGCGTCGGCCAGCCACCGCTCCAGCTGCTCCCACCACGACGCCGCCAGGTCGGCCTCGCGCAGGGGGGGCCTGTCGTAGCCCCGGCGCATGCCCGGCAGCTCCTCGCTCAACCGAAGAAGATCTCGGCGGTCTCGTAGAGCGCCGGGTCGAGCAGCTTGGGCTCGTGCAGCGCGTCGTCGATCGGCACCCGCTCGATTTCGGTGCCGTGCAGGGCCACCATCCGGCCGAAGTCCCCGTCGGCCACGGCCTCGGCGGCGGCCACGCCGAAGCGGGTGGCCAGGACCCGGTCGTAGGCGGTGGGGGTTCCTCCTCGCTGCACGTGACCGAGGATCGTCATCCGGCTCTCATAGCCCGTGCGCTCCTCGATCTGGCGCTCGAGCTCGACCCCGACGCCCCCCAGACGTGCGTGGCCGAAGGAGTCGGTCTCCCCGGTGCTCGACGGCCCGTCACCGCCCTGGGGGACGGCGCCCTCGGACACCACGACGATCGAGAAGCTGCGCCCCTTGTCGTGGCGGCGCCTGATGCGATCGCACACCTCCTCCACGTCGAAGGGGCGCTCGGGCACCAGGATCGCGTCGGCTCCGCCGGCCATGCCGCTGTACACGGCTATCCAGCCGGCGTGGCGGCCCATCACCTCCACCACCATCACGCGATTGTGCGACTCGGCGGTGGTATGGAGGCGGTCGATGGCGTCGGTGGCGATCTGCACGGCGGTCTGGAAGCCGAACGTGAAGTCCGTGCCGCCCAGGTCGTTGTCGATCGTCTTGGGCACCCCCACCACGGGCACCCCGTGCTCGGAGTGAAGGCGCCGGGCCACGCCAAGCGTGTCCTCGCCGCCGATCGGGATCAGCGCGTCTATGCCCTCCCGCTCCAGCGTGGCCACGACCTGCTCGGCGCCGCCCTCGTCCTTGAAGGGATTGGTGCGCGAGGTGCCGAGGATCGTGCCGCCGCGGGGCAGGATGCCCGAGGTGGCGTCCAGGGTGAGGTCCACCGTGTCGCCCTCCATCGCGCCCGCCCAGCCGTAGGCGAAGCCGATCAGCTCGAGGTCGTGGCGAGCGATCCCGGCGCGCACCACCCCGCGGATCACCGCGTTGAGTCCGGGGCAGTCCCCGCCGCCGGTGAGGATGCCCACGCGAGTCACCGACGCGAGCCTACCGGCCTTCCTCAACTCGGACTAGCGAGTGCCTCCTGCAGCCCCTGCGCCGCCTTGGCGGCCACCCGCTTGAAGCCGACCTGCATCAGTGGATCGAACAGCTTCAGCGGGCCGCTGAGCGACACGTTGGCGTCGTAGGTCACCGCGCTCGCCGCCCCTCGCTTGGCCACCTCGATCACGTCGTCGCTGGTGAACCCGGTACTCCGGGCAACCAGGCGGACGCGCGATGGCCGCTCGTACTCGGTGATCTCGTACACCAGCTCAGTGGTGAGGCCGGCGATCTTGAAGTCCAGCGAGAAGCGCGAGCCCACGCCGATCGGACCGCCCTGCTGCAGATCACGCCCCTCCTGGGCGCCGGGATCCCATTCGTCGGTGTTGGAGAAGCGGGCGAGGTAGTCGAAGGTGGCCTCCTGTGAGCGGGAGGAGGGCACGGTGTCCTTGTAACGGGCCATGTCGGGGCTACGAAGACCGGCGTTGACGGGATCGCCGTTGGCGAGATCGCGGCGTGTAGCGTCAGCCCCGAGCGGCACGGGTCTGGTGGCCCATCCGGTCTTCAAAACCGGGAGGGCGGGGAAGCCCCCCGCTTGGAAGGTTCGATTCCTTCGCTGCTCGTGGGCCGGCGCAGCACGTGCGCGTCGCCCTCCCGGCGCGTGACACGGATGCGGTCGGTGTGCTCGAGCACCGCCTGGGCGTACTTGCGCGAGGTGCCCAGCTCGTCGCGCACCGAGGCGATCGTCGCCGCGCCCTCGCGGCGGCAGAGGACGGTCACGCGGTCGGCCAGCTCGGCGAGCGCGGACGCCCAGAAGTGCTGGGCGGGCCCGACCCGCACGGCGCGGCCGTCGGCCACCAGCGCGGCGAGCCCCGCCGCGAGGGTCGCGGGGGCGACCGCGAGGGCCTCGACCAGGCGCACGTCGGGGCGGGGCTCGGCGCCGTCGGCCTGCAGCAGCTCGGCGATCCTCGTGGCCACGCCGTCCGCGGGGGGCGTGGGTGGGGTGGGAGCGGGCGCCGCAAGCGGGCGTCGGGCCGGCGGGGGCTCGAGCGCCTCGCCGCGCTCGAGGCGCTGCAGTCGCTCGACGACCGCAGCGGACGGGCCGTGCTTGCGCGGACCGACCTCGACGGCCACCGCGCCGCCGATCGTGACCGGCGGCGCGAGCCGGCGCAGGACCAACCGGTCACCGGGCACGCAGACCAGCGGCGCCTCCAGCCGCAGCTGCGCGTAGCCCCCCGCACCCGCCTCGATCGTCTCGCCGTCCAGGGGGACCAATCTCGCCGGCGCTTCGCGCGTGCCGTGGTGCACCTGGACGCGGGTGCCCCGCTCCAAGGCCGCGGCCCGCTCCTCCAGCGCCACCGCGGCGTCGATCAGGTAGGACTGGGCGAGCCCGGAGCCGGCCGCACCCACCACATCGCCACGTGACACCTCGTCCCGGCTTACGCCGGCCAGCGCCACGGCCACCCGCTGGCCGGCGGCGGCGCGCTTCACCGGCCGATCGTGCACCTGCACCGAGCGCACCCGCGCCCGCCGCCGGGCCGGGAGGATCTCGATCGCATCTCCGGCCGACAGCGAGCCGGCCCACAGCGTCCCCGTGACCACGGTGCCGATGCCGTGCAGCGTGAACGAGCGGTCCACGTGGAAGCGGGTGGGGCCCCGGTCCCCGGCTCGGCCAGGCAGGGAGGAGGCCACCTCCCCGACCGCGCTCAGCAGCTCCGCGAACCCCTGCCCCGCGCGCGCCGAGGTGGCCACCACCGGCGCCCCGGGCATCAGCTCGGCCGCCTCCGCGGTCGCCCGGCCGGGATCGGCGGCATCGGCCTTGGTCACCGCGACGACCCCCGCCCCCACCCCGAGGTGGCGCAGCACCGCCGCATGCTCGCGGGTCTGGGGCATGACCCCGTCGTCGGCGGCGACGCACATCAGGTACATGTCGATGCCGCTGGCCCCGGCGACCATCGTGCGCACGAAGCGCGCGTGCCCGGGCACGTCGACCAGCGACACCCGGCGCCCGCCGGGCAGGTCAAGCGGGGCGAAGCCCAGGTCGATGGAGATGCCGCGCTCGTGCTCCTCGGCCAGGCGGTCGGTGTCCTTGCCGGTCAGCGCGCGAACCAGAGCGGTCTTGCCGTGATCGACGTGTCCGGCGGTGCCGACCGTGAGCGGCGGCGCGCTCACCGGGCCGCGGCGAGCGCACGCGCCGCCGTGCCGGCGGCCTGTGCGGCCTCGTCGTCGGTCATCGTGCGCGGGTCCAGCAGCACCCGCCCCTCACGCACGCGGGCGATCACCGGCAGGACGCCCCCGCGCAGCGAGGCGCCCAGATCGGCGGCGGCGACCGGAGAGGGGTCGATCGCGCACGCGTATCCGGGCAGCTCGAGCAGCGGCAGCGCTCCGCCCCCCACCCGTCCCGTGGACTCGACCACCTCGGCGGCGCCTCCTTCGGCCCTAACGGCGACGGCCATGGCCTCGGCGCGGCCGGCCAGCTCCTCCGCGCCGGCGGCCAGCATGCGCAGCACCGGCACCCCTCGCCGGGCCGTGTCGGGGTCCTGGTAGAGCCGCAGCGTCGCCCCCAGCGCGGCCAGCGAGAGCTTGTCGATCCTCACCGCTCGCGCGAGCGGGTGACGCCGGCAGCGCTCCACCGCCTCGGCCGAGCCGACCAGGATGCCGGCCTGGGGACCGCCCAGCAGCTTGTCGCCCGAGAAGCAGGTGAGCGCCGCGCCGGCCGCCACCGAGCGACGAACGGGCGGCTCGTCGGCCAGCTCGGGCATGGCCTCGACCAGCGCCCCGGAGCCCACATCGTCGATCACCGGCACGCCGGCGCCGGCACCCAGCTCGCACAGCGGCTCGATCTCCACGTCCTCCGTGAAGCCCACCGTGCGGAAGTTCGACTGGTGGGCGCGCAGGATCGCGGCGGTCTCGGGGCCCAGCGCACGCTCGTAGTCACTGCACCGGGTGCGGTTGGTGGTGCCGACCTCCACCAGCCGGGCGCCTGACTGGGCGACGATCTCGGGCACGCGGAACGAGCCGCCGATCTCCACCAGCTGCCCGCGCGACACCACGATCTCGCGCCCTGCGCCCAGCGCCGCGCAGGCCAGCAGCGCGGCCGCGGCGCAGTTGTTGACCACCAGTGCCGCCTCGGCGCCGGTGAGCCGGCGCAGCAGTCCCTCCAGGTGATCGTGGCGCGACCCCCGTGTGCCCGCGGCCAGGTCGTACTCGAGGTCCGAGTAGCCGGCGCCGACCTCGGCGACGGCCTCCAGGGCGGCGCCGGCCAGGGGCGCGCGCCCGAGGTTGGTGTGCACGATCACGCCGGTCGCGTTGATCACCCGGCGGGGAGAGGCGGCGGTCATGGCGGCGGCGGCTTCGCGCGCCTCGGCCTCCAGCTCCGCCCGGTCGGCGGCCTGACCGGCGTCCCCGGTGAGCAGTGAGCGCCGGCGAGCGACGACCTGTCTCGCAGCGGCCACGGCCACCCCGGGGGGCACGCCGTCCAGGGTCTGGGCCAGCCGCTCCACGGAGGGCAGCGCCCGCAGCCGCGGATCGGCGTCGCCTCCGGTCATGCCCCCACGCCGATCCTGCCCGCCCGTCCTTCTTCCAGGGTGCCGATCGCGACTCCCGGGGCACCGGCCCCCGGCGCCGCCGCCACCAGCAACCCCCCCGAGGTCATGGCGTCGCACAGCAGCCACCGCAGCGGCTCGGGCACGGCATCCGCCCAGCTCACGTGGGGCTCCACCCACTCCCGGTTGCGCCGGGTGCCGCCGGCCACGGGCGGCTCCTCGGCGCTCAGCAGCTCCAGCACGCCCTCGATCGCCGGCACCGCGGATGCCCTGACCCGTGCGCTGACGCCGCTGGCGAGGGCCAGCTCGTGCAGATGCCCGAGCAGGCCGAAGCCCGTCACGTCGGTGGCGGCGCTGGCCCCGCAGGCCACGGCCTGCTCGGAGTCCTGGCGGTTGAGCCGGGTCATGACCTCGGTCGTGCGTTCGATCAGCTCGGGGCCGGCCAGCCCGCGCTTGGCCGCGGTGGTGGCCACGCCACCGCCAACCGGCTTGGTGAGCCACAGCTCGTCGCCCGGGCGCCCGGTGGAGTTGCGCAGCAGCCGGTCGGGATCCACCAGGCCGGTCACCGCCAGGCCGTACTTCGGCTCGGGGTCGTCGATCGAGTGGCCTCCGGCGATCACGATCCCGGCCTGCTCGGCCACGCTCTGGCCTCCGGCGAGGATCGTGCGCAGGGTGTCCGAGCCCAGCTCCTCGAGCGAGAAGGCCACCAGGTTCAGGGCCATGACCGGCCGCCCGCCCATCGCGTAGACATCGGACAGGGCGTTGGCGGCGGCGATCCGGCCGAAGTCGAACGGGTCATCGACGATCGGGGTGAAGAAGTCGACGGTGGAGACGATCGCCAGGTCGTCGGCCACCCGGTAGACCGCCGCGTCGTCGGCCGAGGAGGAACCCACCAGCAGCGAGTCGTCACTGCCTCCGGGGAGCTCCTCGAGTAGCGCGTGAAGGGCCGTGGGATCGAGCTTGCAGGCACAACCGGCGCCGTGGGAAAGCTCGGTCAGGCGCACCCCGCCCGGGCTGCGGCCCGAGCCGACCGGCGGTTGTGAGAGATCGGCCATACCAGGCTCCTCTACCCGCAGGCGGCCGCTTTCAGCCGCGGTGCGCTCGCCTCAGCCCGCAGCCGTAGGCGTCGGCGCTCCGTCGGTTTGCGCGGAGTGGTCGTCGCCACTCCGGTCCGAGCCCGTGAACGGGGCCAGCACCTTGGCGCGAAGGTCCTCGTTCAGCGCCACGGCAGTGCCGGCGCCGGCCACCGCTATCACGGCGATCACGGGGCCCTTGGCGCTCCTGGGCTTCTTCCGGTTCCTGCTCGCGATCTGCAGGGCCTCCCGCAGCGAAGCGGAGGCCTTGCCCGCCTCGCGCCGCGCCTTGCGGTCTTCGAACAGCGCCCCGATGTCCGGGCGCCCGCGCCGGTCCGAGCTGCGCGCGTAGGCCTTGCGGGCCGATGCGTAGGCATCACGGAGATCGTCGCGTGCCTCCGCATTGCCGACCAGCGCGCGTCCGTACAGCACCGCGGTTCCTGCTGGGATCCGCTCGGCCTTGCGCTTGCCGAGCTTCAGTCCGGCCTTGGCGAGCTTGCCCTTCGCGGGAGCTGCCTTCGCCGCTTTGAATCCGACCTTGGCGGTCTTGCCCTTGGCTGCCATGTTCCATGCTCCTCTCGTGGAAAGCGTTCCTGTCCAAAGTGCAGATCCGTCAAACGGCCCTGGCGTTACACCAGGCACCACCCTGTGCTTGTAAGTCCAAAGGTCGTGCGTAACGTTATGCTCATGGTATGACGAACCAGATCGCTGTCAAGCTGCCCGACGAGCTGCTGCGCGAGGTCGATCGGCTCGTGGAGCGCGGAGCATTCGAGAACCGGTCCCAGGCGGTTCGCTCCGGTCTTGAGGCCATGGTCGCCGCCCGCCGGCACGAGGAGGTCAACCGCCAGTACCGGGATGGCTATGCACGGTTCCCAGAGGCCCGCGAGGAGATGGCCGAAGCCACCCGACTGGCGGTGGAGTCGATCAATGAGGAGCCCTGGGACCCTTGGTGGTGAACCGTGGGGAAGTGTGGTGGGGCGAGACGCCCGACGAGAAGGGCCGGCCGTTCCTGGTCGTCAGCCGGGATGCCGCCAACGAAGTCATGCAACGGGTCTTGGTGGCCCCGGTGACCAGCCGGGCCCGCGGCTTACCGAGCGAGCTCGTCCTGGACGCAGACGAAGGACTGCCGGTCGAGTCGGTTGCGTCGTTCGACAACCTTCGCCCCTTTCCAAAGGCGATGCTCACTCGCCGGATCGGGGCGCTGGGGCCACGGCTGTCGGAGATCTGCCGGGTCGCGGGCGCGGCGCTCGACTGCTGACCTCGCGATCCGTGACTACGGTCGGACCGGCTCGCTCACGTCGTAGACCTCGCCGGCCGGTCGGGCCATCACGCGCTCGGCCATCTCCCGCTTGAGCTCGTCGAGGCGCGCTTCCTCGGTGGGGGTGCGCTCCTCGGTGCGTGCCAGGTCGATGAACTCATCGGTCACGAACCCCCCGCGAAGCGCAAGCGTCACACGGCGCTCCCGGTAGCCGAGCCGGAAGACGAAGCGCTCCAGCGCCCGGCCGCGCTCGGGTCGTGCGAGCGCGGCGTCGACGCGGAACCGATCGCCGGTGACGGCGCGCGTGACCATCTCGAAGGCATCGCGGGCGCCCGGCCCCCCAAAGGCGGTCTCCACGACGATCTCGCGGCGCTCGCAGGGACCGTCCGGATCGAGCAGCGGGAGCGCGCGCTCGAGTACCTTGAAGGCGTGGGCGACGCCGCCCGGCGAGCCCGGGCCGTGGTACCTCATGATGTCCTCGAAGGAGAACGCGATGAGCCGTCCGCGGTCGAGGACCTCGATCGTGCTGGTCATGGGCCCCACCCTCGCACGGCTCGCCGCAGACGGTCTGCCGGCGCGGGCGCCGGGACGATGGGCTTGTCAGCGGACGGCGGCTGCGTTCTCCCAACCGCGCCTCGCCCGAACGCGCGGCTCAGGCCCGATTCGTGCGCTCGGCCAGCAGCTCGGTGGCTTCCTGCGACGCCGGCCCCGCGCCGTTGCCGCCACCGCCGTTGCCCGTGCCCAGCCCGGCTGCCACGCGGGCCCCCAGGTCCGCATCCACGCTCGCCCAGTAGGCGACCACGCGCTGCTTCATCGGCTCGGTCACGTCCGCCCAGCTGGCGTGGCCGACGACGCCGTCGACCAGCGCCTGGCGGTTGCCGTCGTCCATCACCTCGTTGTAGAGCGCACGCGGCTGGACGAAGTCGTCGTCCTGGGCGTGCTTCTCGTACGCGTACCGGGCCAGCTCGCCGGCCTCCACGCCCCAGCCCAGGTCGGCGCCCATCTCGGGTCCGGCCGCCACCGGTCCGCCCTTGCTGTTGGGCGCGTACACGGGCTGATCCCCGGCGTGGTGGTAGGTCATGTGCCCGTCCTTGTTGTACGAGCTGACCGGAGCCTGGGGCGCATTGATCGGCAGCTGCTCATGGTTGACGCCCACCCGGTGCAGATGGGTGTCGTGGTAGGAGAAGATCCGCGCCATCAGCATCTTGTCGGGGGAGAGGCCCGTGCCTGCCACCAGGTTGGCCGGCTTGAACGTGGCCTGCTCGACCTCGGCGAAGAAGTTCTCCGGGTTGCGGTCCAGCGTGAGCCGGCCGACGGTGATCGGGGGGTAGTCCGACTTGGGCCAGACCTTGGTCAGGTCGAACGGGTTGAAGCGGTAGTCCGCGGCGTCCTCGAAGGGCATGACCTGGACCTCGAGCCGCCAGGACGGGTGGTCTCCCGCGTTGATCGCCTCGACCAGGTCACGGCGGTGGTAGTCGGGGTCCTCACCCGCGATGCGGTCGGCATCGGCCTCGGGCAGGTTCTCGATCCCCTGCTCGGTCTTGAAGTGGTACTTGACCCAGAAGCGCTCGCCGCCGGCGTTGACCCACGAGTAGGTGTGGCTCGAGAACCCGTGCTGGTGGCGCCAGCTGGCCGGGATCCCCCGGTCGGACATGAGGATCGTGACCTGATGGGCCGACTCGGGCGACAGCGTCCAGA
>JBBJOH010000280.1:0-2511 GCA_037720995.1 Thermoleophilaceae bacterium | reverse complement strand
GATCACGTGGTGCTGCTGTTCGGCAAGGTCGCCTTCGCCGGCGACAACGTCCTGGGCCGGGGGAGCGTGTTCATCGCACCGGGCGAGGGATCGCTGTCGGCCTACCTCGAGTCGCTGCGCCGGTTGCGGGGGATGGACCTGGAGGTGATCTGTCCCGGCCATGGGCCGTACGTCTGGGCTCCGGCTTCCAAGCTCGACGAGTACCTGCAGCACCGGGCCCGGCGCGAGCGGCTGCTCCTGGAGGCCATGGCGAGCGGGGCCAGGACCGAGGCCGCGATGCTCGACCATGCGTGGTCGGATGTGCCCGGCGAGCTTCGTGGGGCAGCGGGGCTCGCCCTGCGTGCCCACCTGGAGAAGCTGGCCGAGGAGGGTCGCCTGCCCGCGGGCGTCGATCCGTCCGATCCGGGGTAGGGCGCTCGGTATGAGAGCTGTAGTCGCCACGCGCACGGGCGCGCCCGATGTCCTTGAGCTGCAGGAGGTCGAGCGACCCGAGCCGATCCCCACCGAAGTGCTCGTGAGGGTTCACGCCGCCGGGGTGAACCCCGTCGACTACAAGACCCGTCAGGGGAAGGGCATGGCCGCGGTGATGGGCGACCCGCCCTATCGCATGGGCTGGGATGTGGCCGGCGTGGTGGAGCAGGTGGGCATGGGAGTCACGCGCTTTGCGCCCGGTGACGAGGTTTTCGGCATGCCACGCTTCCCCCGCGAGGCCGGCTGCTGCGCCGACTACGTGACAAGTCCGTCGCGTCAGCTGGCGCTGCGGCCCCAGGGGCTGGACTTCGAGGCGGCCGCCGCGCTGCCGCTGGCCTCGCTCACGGCCTGGCAGGTCCTGCGGGATACCGCCCGCCTGCAACCCGGGCAGCGCGTGCTGGTGCATGCCGCGGCCGGAGGGGTCGGCCACCTGGCCGTTCAGATCGCCAAGGCGCTCGGCGCGGAGGTGCTCGGGACCGCCAGCGAGGGCAAGCTCGACTTCCTGGTCGGCTTGGGAGTGGATCGCCCGATCGACTACGAGGCCGAGGCCTTCGAGCAGGTGGCCGCCGGCGTCGACGTGGTCATGGACCTGGTGGGCGGCAAGGAGTACGGCCTGCGCTCGTTGGAGTGCCTGGTCGAGGGAGGTCTGTTGATCGAGGTGCCCTCGGGAGCCGATCCCGCGGTGCGCGAGGCGGCCGAGAAGCAGGGCAAGCGGGCGACCAGCTTCCTGGTGGAGCCCGACGGACACGCCCTGGAGCGGATCGCCGAGATGTCCGAGCAGGGCTCGCTGGCCGTGACGCTGAATGAGTCGCTCCCGCTGGAAGAGGCCGCCAGGGCCCATGAGCTGGGCGAGCAGGGCGGGTCACTGGGCAAGCGGGTGCTCGTCACCGCCTGATCGACTCGTGGCGAGGCGGTAGCCTTGGCCGCCGTGATCAGCACCAACCAGCTCAGGAACGGAACCCACATCGAGGTGGACGGCACCGTCTTCAAGGTCGTGGAGTTCCAGCACGTCAAGCCGGGGAAGGGACCGGCGTTCGTGCGCACCAAGCTCAAGCGCCAAAGCGACGGCGCCTCCCTGGACAAGACCTTCCGCGCCGGCGAGAAGTTCCGCCCGATCCGCACCGAGACCCGTCGGATGCAGTACCTGTACTCCGATGGCACGGACTCCCACCTGATGGACATGGAGACCTACGACCAGCTCAGCGTGCCCCAGTCCCAGGTGGCCGACTCGCTGCGCTGGATCCGGGAGAACGAGGAGGTCGACCTGCTCTACGTGGACGACGAGCCGGCCGACCTGCAGGTGCCGAGCGCCGTGGAGATGGAGGTGGCCGAGACCGAGCCCGGCCTGCGCGGCGACACCGCGTCGGGTGGGGGCGACAAGCCCGCCACGCTGGAGTCGGGCGTGACCGTCCGGGTGCCGCTGTTCGTGAACGTGGGCGATCGGGTGCGGGTGGACACGCGCTCGGGCGAGTACGTCTCGCGCGCCTAGCCAACGGATGCGCCGCACCGATCACAGACGCGCCGCCGTAGTCGCGCTCTACCAGGCCGACCTGACCGACCGCCACGCTCCCGACCTGCTCCCGAGCGCCAGCCCCGGATTCGCGCGGGAGCTGGTCGAGGGAGTCGAGCGCGACCGTGACGAGATCGACGAGCTGATCGAGCACTACTCGGAGGGCTGGGCGCTCAACCGGATCGCGCCGCTGGAGCGCAACATCCTGCGGGTCTCGCTGCACGAGCTGCTGCACCGGTCAGACATCCCCGCCGAGGTGTCGATCGACGAGGCCGTCGAGGCCGCCAAGGAGCTGTGCGGCGTCGACGCCCCGGGGTTCGTGAACGGCGTCCTCGGCGCCGTGCACCGCACGCACGCGGCGGCGACGGGGTGAGCGCCGCCGTGCTGGACGACTTGGTGGCAGAGCTGGAGGACACGGCGACGCGCCTGCGGACCGCGGATCTCGAGCCGGCGGCGGCCGCGGACCTGGTTGATCGCTGCGCCCAGCTGGCCGTGGAGATCGGCTCGGGCCTCGATCGCGCAGGGCGGGA
>JBBJOH010000279.1:0-2534 GCA_037720995.1 Thermoleophilaceae bacterium | reverse complement strand
CGCCGCTTATTCCGCGGTAACGATTGTCTTGATGGAGGCGGTGACGCCATCCGCCACCTCCACCGTGACCATGTGGGTGCCGGTGGTGCGGATCGGCTCTGTGAGGTGGACCCGTCGGCGGTCCAGCTTGACGCCCCGCGCCTGGCGCACGGCGTCGACGATCTCCTGCGCGGTGACCGAGCCGAAGAGCCGGCCGTCGTCCCCCGCCTGATGGGAGATCGTGAGCACCGTTCTGCGCAGAAGCCCGGCGTTCTCCTCCGCCCGCTCGACCTGCTCCGCCGCCGCCCGCTCGGCCGACTGGATCCGCTGCGTCGCCGCGGCGATGGACGCCGGCGTGGCGGGCTGGGCCAGCTTGCGCGGCACGAGGAAGTTGCGCAGGTAGCCCTTGGATACGTCGACGACCTCGCCGGTCTCGCCGAGAGCGTCTACGGGCTGGAGGAGAATCGCCTGGGCCATAAGTCGGTTCTCCGCACGGCGGCCCGGATCCTGCCACCGCACGAAGCGCCGGCAATGCTAGCGGCTCCCGGCGCAGGGACGCCTGCGCGCCCTCAGGCGCCCCGATTTCCCTTTCGATCTGCACGGGCTCTGGCTAGAACGGGATGTCGTCGTCCGTGCTGCCGCCGCCCCCGCCGCTCGGCACCGTGCTGAAGTCGCTGGTGTCGGCCGGGACATCGCTCTGGGGCGTGAAGCGGGAGCCGTTGCCGCTACCGCCTTCCTCGCGCCCCCCGAGGAACTGCACGTTGTCGGCCACGATCTCCACCGACTGGCGGTTGTTGCCCTCCTTGTCCTGCCATTCGCGCCACTCCAGGCGGCCGTCGATGGCCACGGGGCGTCCCTTGGACAGGTACTGGGCGGCGTTATCGCCCTGCCGGCCGAAGATCGTCACGTCGAAGTAGTTGGGCTTGTCGACCCAGTCCCCCGTCGAGCTGTCCTTGCGGCGGGTGTTGCAGGCGACGCGCAGGCTGCACACCGAATTTCCGCTCGAGGGGATCGAGCGCAACTCGGGATCACGTGTGAGGTTGCCCGTCAGAATCACCCTGTTGATGTTGGTCGCTGCCATGTTTGTGCTCCTTGTCTCGCTCTCGGGAAGGCGGGGAGGGATTGGACGATCGAGGGTAGCCCCGGGGTCGGCTCGTATGCAGCGCCGACCCCGTGCCGATGCTGCTCTTTAGGACTTTTGTGACTCGGCCGTGACCGATGGGGCAGTTCCGTCTCGCACACCTATGACGCAGGCCCAGTGGCGGGGGTCGACCCGGGTCGTATAGCCCAGCCGCTGCAGGTCGCGCTCGCAGTCGGAGACCGAGTAGGGATCGTGGACCTCCACGGCGATGGTCAGGACCCGCCGTGTCCACCCGGCGTTGTCTCGCAGCAGCTCGCTCTCCGCTCCCTCGATGTCGACCTTGGCGTAGTCGACGGTCGCCTCCGGTCCCTCGAGCGCCAGCAGGGAGTAGGGCGAGAGCGCGTAGGCGGTGGCCACCGCCGGGTCGGCGTGAAGCGGCGCGTCGGTCACACGGTGACCGGAGGTGGCGCCCGCGAGGCGCAGGTAGCGCAACTCGCCGTCCCGGGGCCAGGCCGCGGCCTGGATCACCTCGCAGCGCTCCCCCCAGGGCCGGGTGTTGTGCCGCGCCAGAGCCGCATTCTCGGGGTCCATCTCCAGTCCGACGACCCGGGCCCCGGGATGGCGCTCGGCCAGATCGGCCATGGTGAGGCCGATATTGGCTCCCAGGTCCCAGATCAGAGCCGGACGGGCGGCCTCGGGCGGCTCGCGATGGTACTTCCCGGCGAAGGCGCCCCAGATCGTGTCCACGTCCGAGGTGCTGGGGCGAATGAGCACCTCTCGCCCGCCGAGCGGGCGCAGCCGCATGCGCACGACGCGGCCGTTCGACCCGGTGTGGTGGTGGATCCGGCTCAGCCGCAGGTAGGCGAGAAAGCTGCGCGGGCCCTGGGTGACCCGCAGGGCCACGAAGGCCAGGCGCACCAGCGTCTGCGCCGGCCCCGGCAGGGCGGCGGCGATGCGCCCCAGGCGATCCCGGCGAGCGCCCGTCCCGCTGCTCGATCGGATGGCCGCCGGTCCGACGGAACTACTCCGCTGCGGTCAGCTCGCTCTCGGCGGGCTGATCCGGCGGCGCGTCGGCGGCGGCGCGCGCCGCGACGCGACCGGCGGCGGGCTCGTCCTCGCGCTGCGAGTTGGGCTGCTCGGGGCTCGGGGGCACCTCGGGCCCGCCGGGCTTCTGGCGGATGACCCGGTAGCGCAGCACGCCGTCCATGATCCGGAGCGAGTGGTTGACCCGATCGAGCAGGTCGTTCTCGCCCTCGAACTGGAACAGCTGGTAGTGCGCCTCCGGGCGGTGATCGATCTCGTAGGCGATCCGGCGCCGGCCCCAGTCGTGGGTCGAGACGATCGTGCCGCCGTTCTCCAGCATCGACCGGACCTCGCCCAGGATCGCCTCGCGGCGCTCGTCGGGGGCGTTCGAGTCGATCAGCAGCATGAGGTCGTAGAGGTGGGGCATCGACCGGGTGACGATAGCGGATGC
>JBBJOH010000278.1:0-2538 GCA_037720995.1 Thermoleophilaceae bacterium | reverse complement strand
GGCAACGAGCGCCGCAGCGCCCTCGGCACCTTGCGGTCGGTGAACAGGTCCTGGAGCGTCTTGGTGCCGCCCAGGCCGACCGGGCGCACCCGGTCACCGTCGCGCCAGCCGCGGACGACGAGGCCGCGCCCGGCCAGGGCGCCGGCCGAGATCGAAGCCTCGGCCGAAACGCAGCCGGCAAAGGTCTCGACCTCCCACTCCCCGAAGCGAGCGACGCCCGGCACCGCAAGCGGGACCGGGTCGGGTGGCGGCGTGTCGCCACCGCGACGTATGCGCAGCGTGCCGTACTCGCAGAGCGCGGTCAGCCCGGCGCCGAGATCCTGGGCGCGGGTCCCCCCGGTCCCGCCGCGCGCCACGAGCGCGTCCACCCGGTCGCTCGAGAGCGCGAAGGGCCCGCCGGCGGCGGCCTCAGCCAGACGCCTGAGGACCAGCCGCACGATCGCCGTGGGTCGAGCGGCCAGTGCGGCCAGCTCCACCGCCGGTCCCCCGCCGAGATCCTCCAGCGCCTCGTCTGTGGCGGCCTTCAGCACCGCGGCCTCGTCGCGCAGCACGCGCGCCGTCTCGGCCACCGTCCGCTCGGCGCCCGGAGCTATGTCGCGCAGCGCCTCCAGCAGGCCGTGCCTCACTCGCGCGCGCGCGAAAGCTGGATCATCGTTGGACTCGTCGTCGCGCCAGGACAGGCCTTGGTCGCGGCAGTACGCGCGCGTCTCCTCACCCGTGGCCTGCAGCAGAGGGCGCACCAGCCGCCCACGGCGCGGCTGCATGCCCAGCAGTGCGCGGCTGCCGGGGGAAGTGGCCAGCCGGTACAGCACGGTCTCGGCCTGGTCGGAGGCGGTGTGGGCCGCCGCGTAGTGGCCGCGCGCGATCCGCTCGGCCAGGCGGTAGCGCGCATCGCGAGCCTGCGCCTGGGTGTTGCCCTCTTTGGGCAGCCAGGCCCGTTTCACGGTCAGCTCCACCCCGAGGCGGTCGCACAAGTCGCGGCAGTGAGCCTCATCCTGCTCGGCAGCAGCTCGCAGCCCATAGTTCACGTGCAGCGCGGAGACCACGGCGCCGAGACGGAGCGCCACGTCGAGCAGGCACACCGAGTCGGCCCCGCCCGACAGCATCACCAGCAGCGGCTCCTCCTCGGTCACGAGGCCGCTGCGCCGGGCGGCGTCCAGCGCGCCGGGCGCCATCAGTCCCCGTCGTCGGGGTCGGGCAGGACCGCTCGGCACAGCCGGCGCGGCTCGTCGAAGCCCTTGAGCTTGACCTGCCCAACCTCCTCGAACACCAGCCTGTCGGACTCCGACACCCGCTCCACCACGGAGTCGGTGACCAGCACCTCGCCCCCGCGGGCGCGCGCCACCACCCGAGACGCCGTGTTCACCTCGCGGCCGAAGTAATCGCCGTCGCGGTACACCGTGGCTCCGTGGTGAATCCCGATCCGCGGCTCGGGGCGCTCCGTGAAGAGCGTCTGGAAGCCCACCGCCCAATCGGTCAGGGCCTGCGCGTCCTGACCTACGATCATCACCTCGTCGCCGATGGTCTTTATCACCCGCGCACCTTCGGGAAGCGTGTTGACCACCGCGTCCACGAACCGCTCGACGAACGAGACGGCCTCGTTCTCTCCCTGCTCCTCGGTGTAGCGGGTGTAGCCGGCCAGGTCGCAGAACGCGATCGTCACCCGCAGCCGGCCCAGGGCGGTGTCGCCGTCTGCTGTGTCGATCTCCATGTGCCCGACCACGTCCTGCTCGATGTAGTGCTGCAGGTAGCGCTGGTGAACGAAGTCCATCAGCGGAGAGGCCAGCGGCAGGAGATCGCGGGCGAGGTGCTCCATCTCCTCCCCCATCTGGATGCCGGGCATGCCCTCACGGATCAGCGGCTCGTGCACGTAGAGGTGGAAGAGACGAACCTCGGCGTCGGCAATCTGGGCCAGCGCCTGTCCGTACACGCGCGCCAGCTGGAGGAACGCCACCAGGGGGAAGCCCGACGAGAGCATCGAGGCGGCGTACTGGAGGGCCTGTATGTCCTCATCGGTGAGCGAGTCGAGGCCCCGGCCGGGCAGGCCCAGGCTGGTCCAGACGCGCTCGATCAGCGCAGGCTCGAGGCCCGTCGCCGCGGCGGCGTCGTGCACGGTCAACCTCCCGTGGGCCTCCCCGAACAGCTGCTCGATCTGATTGGAGGCAAGCTTGCCCTCCTGCGTGGCCCGGCGAATGCTCTTCAGCGTGTGCCCGCGCTCACGCAGGCGGGCCACCAGCCGGGCGTGCCCGGCCGCCGGGACCGGCCATTGGGCGGTGCCCTTGCCCTTCATCTGTGGGATGACCCCCGACCGCACCCAGCGGCGCAGGGTGTCCGCCGACACCCCGGCGACCTCGGTCACCTCCTTGAGCGTGAGCGTTCGCTCGGCCATGCGGCCATGAAACCAATCAACCGCCCTGGACGCACGGTGGCATAGACTCGCCGCCCGGGATGCCGGAGATCCGGACGCCATCCATGGCGCCCGAATAAACACGGGATCCGGACGCCGTTCACGGCGCCCGACTAGCGGAGGGGAATGGG
>JBBJOH010000277.1:0-2547 GCA_037720995.1 Thermoleophilaceae bacterium | reverse complement strand
GGCGGCGTGGCGGGTGCCCGATCCCTCTGGCCGCCGGGGCGCCGGGGCCGCTTCGGTGGCGGGGTCCTGGGCGCCGGGACGACCCGCGGCACAAGCAAGGGCTCGACCCTCTCGCGCAGCGGAGTGCCGGTGGCGCTGGCCGACCGCGCCGGGTCGTAGACCGTGACGTCCACGCCTCCTCCGGCCCGGATCGCCGCCAGCGGATCGAGGGACAGCAGGGTGTAGAACGACCTCAGGGCTCCGCTCGCGTCGTTCACCAGCGCCTGGAAGCGCAGGAGGCGCGTCCAGGTCTGGGGGTTGTCGGGCTGGCGCTCGACTGCCTCCACCAGGAGTCCCGCGGCGGCTTCGGGCTGGTTGCCCCGCTCGGCGATCGCGGCCTGGGCGAAGACGGGCGCCACCGAGAGCGGGTTCAGCCGCTTGGCCAGCGCGGTGTTGCCGGCCGCGCGCGTCAGGGCCGAGTCGGTGAGGCTCTGGGCCAGCGCCGGGAGCGCCGCCAGCGCGACGAGCACGCACGCCGCCGCCCCGCCGGCCGCCAGCTTCAGGCCGCGCGACCCGACCGCGCGCGGGGCGTGGGCCGCCCCGATCGCGGCCTCCGCCTGCGACCGGGCGGCCAGCACGCCGAGCAGGGCGAGCACGGGCACGGTCACGCCCGGGATGTCCCAGTCCCAGTCCACCCACCCGTGCAACGTCCACGCGAGCACACCCGCCAGCAGCGCGGCGGCGAAGGCCCGCTCGGTGCCCGGCGGACGGGCGAGCAGGTTGCGCGTGGCGGCCACGCCCAGCAGCGCCAGCCCGCCGAGGGCGAGCGCTGCGCCGACCAGACCGGTCTCGGTGAGCAGCTCCAGCGGCACGCTGTGGGGCTGGCGCACCTCGATCGAGTTCTGCCGGTAGGCGAGGTGCGTGGTGGGAAACGAGCCGGCGCCGTAGCCCGCCAGCGGCCGATCGGCCCACCCGCCCACGGCCTCCTCCCACCAGACCCAGCGGTTGCCGGAGTTGGTGCGCAGCACGCGGGCCGGATCGTTCTGGCGGTCGAGCTTGGGCTTGGTGAACTCATCGGCCTCGTGCGAGATCGTCCCCCCGATGCCCCGCTCCGAGAGAGCCAGCGCGCCGAGCATGACCACCACCAGCCCGACCGCGCCGGCGGCGGCGCCGATCTGAGCGCGGCGGTGTCCGCGGTCCCCCAGCTGCAGCCGATCGCCCGCCTTGAGCACCAACCGGCCGAGCGCGATCGCCACCGCCAGCCCCACGAGCAGCCCGACCAGCAAGATCAGCCCGTCGCCGCTTCGCTCGGAGATGGACAGGCCGTCTGTGGTCAGGTCGTCGCGCAT
Source organism: Thermoleophilaceae bacterium (assembly GCA_037720995.1). Taxonomy (GTDB): domain Bacteria; phylum Actinomycetota; class Thermoleophilia; order Solirubrobacterales; family Thermoleophilaceae; genus JAAYBF01. Next base: position 1,219 of record JBBJOH010000277.1, on the reverse strand, counting down.
CAGCGTCACCAGCACCGGCGGCACGGCGCCCACGATGCCGGCCGCGAAGAGGGCGGCCAGGCGCAGCCGCTCCGGACCGAGCGCGATCGTCAGGGCCACGGCCGCCACCAGCACCAGCAACCCTCCGCGCGAGTAGGTGAGGGCCAGCGTGGTGAGCACCAGCACGAGCGAGGCCAAGCCGGCCAACCGGGCCCGGGCCCGGTAGCGCGCCTCGGCGGCGACCCGCATGGCTATCGGCGCGGCCACCACGCACACCAGCCCCAGCGCGTTCCAGTAGTCCAGCGGAGCGCGCAGGCGCGAGAAGCGCTCGGTGTGGTTGAGGTCGATCAGCCCGCCGATGTGAAACCAGGGGAAGAGCTTGCCCCCCAGCGCGTAGAGGGCGATCAGCGTGGCCACGCCCAGGAAGCCGACGCCGGCCCGCTCGGTCGCGCGCGGCAGGCTCGAGCCCAGCGCGATTCCCAGCCCGACCACCAGGGCGTAGGAGAGCGTGCGATTGGCCTCCAGCCAGCTCTCGTCGGGGGCCACCGACCAGGCGATCGACAGCGCGGCCCAGCCCGCGAACCCGACCAGCAGCGCGACCCCCCACTTCGCTCCCGTCGAGGCGTGAAAGCTCAGACCGCGTCCGTAGAGCAGTCCGGCCAGGGCGGCGAAGGCGATGGCGGCCACCACGACCTGCAGCCTGCTCTCCTCGGGGATGCCGATCGACCCGTGGGCAAACGCCGCGTAGATGACCGCCGCGATCAGCCCGAGCCCGAGCAGCGTGGCGGAGGGAGCCTCGGCGCCGGCCCCCCCGCTCAGCCGACCCCACGCGCGGGTGGCGGGCCGCGCGGCCGGGGCGGGGCGCCGTGTGGTCGTGGCCGCCATCGAGGGCGCATTGTGACGAGCCGGCGCGAGAGATGAAGCGGGGCCCCGGCGGCCGTGGCGGCGCTACCCTCCGAGCGGTGACCCGAGCGCTTGCAGCAGCCATCGCGGCGATCGCCCTCCTCGTGGCGGTCGCCCCCGCCTCGGCGGGCCCGATCGACGACTACCGCCGCGACGGCACGATCGACCCCTGCAAGTACTCCGACGGCCAGCTCAAGCGGGGCCGGAACAATCTGTCGCCCGACGTGGAGCAGTACGCGCCGGGCCTGGCCGACCAGCTGAGCTCCGGGCGCGAGGGGTGCGGCGGAAGCTCGCCCGGCAGCGCCAATCCGCGCCGGACCCAGGTCGTGCCCGCGCC
>JBBJOH010000023.1:0-9879 GCA_037720995.1 Thermoleophilaceae bacterium | reverse complement strand
CGCAGAGGCGGCGGCGATCGCGACGCTGGGTTCGGTGGGGGGCGTGGTCGCGGGAATCGGCGCCGCCACCGGGCTCAAGGCCATGTTCAAGGCAATCGGGCTCGACCTCCCCGCGGCCGGCCTCGAGTTCTCGCCGGGCACCGCGCTGATAGGCATCGCGGTGGGGATGGTGGTGACTCTGCTGTCGGCGCTGGCCCCCGCCCTGCGCGCCACCCGCGTCTCGCCGATGGCCGCGCTGCTGGAGGCCGAGCTTCCCGAGCGCAAGGGCAGCCGGCGGATCCTCAATGCCGTCGCGCTGGTGCTGGGCCTGGGCGGCCTGGCCCTGGTGCTGGTGGGCTTGTTCGGGGGCATCGAGGACTCCGGGTCGGCCGCCGGCATGCTCGGCGGCGGAGCCGCAGCGGTGCTGTTCTCGGTGTCGCTTTTCTCCTCCAAGCTGGTCAAGCCGCTGGCCTCGGTGGCGGGCCGGCCGCTGGCGCTGGTCAACCGCCTGGCCGGGCGTCTGGCGCGGGAGAACTCGATCCGCAAGCCGGGCCGTACCGCGGTCACGGCGGCCTCGCTGATGATCGGGCTGGCGCTGGTCACCTTCGTCTCGGTGTTCGCCTCGGGACTGAAGGCCTCCATCGCCGGCGCCGTAAACGACACGCTGCGAAGCGATGTGATCGTCCAGAACCTGGACGGCTTCTCCTCCGTGCCCAGCGGGGTGACCGCCGCGGTGGCCAGGGACCCGGACGTCGAACGGGTCTCGGCGCTCACCACCACCAAGGTCAAGGTGCGCGGCCAGCGCGGCAGCGCCCGCATCAGCGGCGTGGACCCCGCGACCGTGACGGAGGCCCTGAACGTCAAGTGGGCCAAGGGCTCGGACGCCGCGCTGCGCTCCCTTCGCCCCGGCCAGGCGGTCGTAGGCCAGAGCTGGGCCAAGGGGAAGGGGATCGGCGTGGGCGACGTCATCCGCGCCACCGGGGCCAACGGCCGCGTCACCAGCGTCCGCGTGGTCGCGTCCTTCAAGGACGACGGCGGCTTCTTGAATGACTTCGCGATCCCGCGCAGCGCCCTGAGGCGCGACTTCGGCGAGGGCAGGCCCTCGGCGGTGCTCGCGTCGTTTGAGGCCGGCGCGCCGGGTGACGCCGGCAAGCGGCTGGCCGACGGGATCAAGGAGCGCTTCCCCTCGGCCGAGGCGCTGAACCAGCAGGAGCTCAAGACCCAGCAGCAGGATCAGCTGCAGCCGCTGTTGGGGCTGCTCTACGGCTCACTGGCCCTGGCCATCATCGTGTCGCTGTTCGGGATCGTGCTCACCCTGATCCTGTCCATTCACGAGCGCACCCGCGAGCTGGGGATGCTGCGGGCGATCGGGATGTCGCGCCGCCAGCTGCGGCGGGTGATTCGCTTCGAGGCGGTCATCACCGCGGAGATCGGGGCCATCCTGGGCGTGACCCTCGGCGTGCTCTTCGCGGTGCTGGTCTCGCGGCCGCTGGCCGACGAGGGGTTCAAGCTCACCATCCCCGTGGCGACGGTGGTGATCCTGCTGCTGCTGTCGGCGCTGGCGGGCGTGCTCGCCGCGATCCTGCCGGCGCGCAAGGCGGCCCGGCTGGCGGAGCTGGAGGCGGTCTCCTACGAGTAGCGCATAACCTCCGGCGCCGGATGTCACCCCGCGCCACCACCGCCGCCGAGATCACCGAAGGCCTGCTGGGCGGAGAGAAGCGCGCGCTGGCCCGCGCCATCTCGCTGGTCGAGAACAACGACCCCGAGGGCTGGACGCTCGTGCGCGAGGCCTTCCCTCACACCGGCAAGGCCGCCGTGGTTGGCTTCACCGGTCCCCCCGGGGTGGGCAAGTCCACGCTGATCGGCGCCCTCACCGCCCACGCCCGCAAGGCCGAGCAGCAGGTGGCGGTGCTCTCCATCGACCCTTCGTCGCCGTTCAGCAAGGGGGCCCTGCTCGGCGACCGCATCCGCCTGACCGAGCACTTCCTGGACCCCGGCGTCTTCATCCGCTCGATGGCCAGCCGCGGGTCGCTGGGCGGGCTGAGCGAGGCCACGCTGCAGGCCGCCCTGCTCATGGACGCGTCGGGCAAGGACCTGGTGCTCGTGGAGACCGTCGGCGTAGGGCAGGCCGATGTGGACATCATCGACCACGCCGACACCATCGTGCTGGTGCTCATGCCCGGCTCGGGCGACTCGGTCCAGGCGCTCAAGGCCGGCGTGATGGAGATCCCCGACGTGATCGTGATCAACAAGTCCGACCACCCGCTCATCGAGACGATGGTGCGCGAGGTGCGCGGCGTGCTGAGCCTGGGCGACCAGGAGGGGTGGCAGGTGCCGATCGTCAAGACCGAGGCCTCGCGGGCGGAGGGGGTCGAGGAGCTCTACGAGAAGATGGCCGAGCACCGCGCATACATCACCGAGGAGGGCACGCTGGCCGAGCGGCGGCGGCGCAACCTGATGAACGAGGTGATGGCCCTCACGGCGACCCGGCTGCGCCGGCGCCTGGAGGAGTCGCTGCACGAGGACGAGTCGGTCCAGCGGCTGCTCGACCGCGTGGTGGCCCGCGAGATCGACCCGTCCACCGCCGCCACCGAGCTGCTCGAGCGGGAGCTGTGAGCCCTCTGGCATGAGCCTCGTCGCCTACCTTCTCCTGCTGGCGGTGAGTGGGGTGATCGTTGGCGCACTCGCCCGGCTGGCGCTTCCCGGTCGCGACCCGCTGAGCCTGTGGCAGACCCTGCTGGTGGGCTGGGCCGGATCGTTCGGAGCAGGGCTTCTCTCCTACGCGCTGTTTGGCCGCGACTACGCGGGCATCACCCTGTCGATCCTGGGCGCCACGATCGTCATGTACTTCGTACGTCGCTCGCGTGGCGGCGGCCTGCTGGACCCTGGAAAACCGCACCCACGCAGGTAGTTAGGCTTCCCTAACCCGCCGTGCTACCTTGCGGGGTCCGGTGGCGGTCACCCTCGTCAAGACCAAGAAGAAGTGCTGCAAGTCGGGTCCCCGCTGCAAGCGTTGCCCGGCCGTCTACAAGCAGCTGGCCAACCAGGGCTACGCCGAGCGCCTGGACAAGCGCCTCTACATCGTCGAGGGCAAGGTGCCCAAGAAGGCGATGAAGCGCGCGCGCAAAAGGTAGTCCCTTTCGGTTGGGTGGCCATCCTTGGCCACCTCTCAACGGCGTCGCAGCGCCCGCCGGGGGCGACTTTCCTTCTCCGTGCCCTTGAAGGGGTGTGAGAGGTTCGACAAGGGAGGTCTACGATGTCCGCGGTGCCGGTTGCCCAGCAGATCACCGCCGAAGCGTTCCTGGCTCTGCCGGTGAGCCACAGCGGCTGGCCGGCCGAGCTCATCGACGGTGAGGTCGTCGTGAACGATCCCGCCGCTTTCCACGGCCACATTCAGACCAACCTGCTGCTGGCGCTCGAGAGTTGGGCTCGTGCCCGCCCTGGTCGCGGAAGCGCTGTCTTTCCGCGCGACGTGGCGATCGACGACCACAACGTGTTCAAGCCCGACCTGCTCTGGTACTCCGACGGGCGGCTGCCTGATCCCCTCTCGCCGCCTCCCTACGCTGTGCCCGACTTGGCGGTGGAGGTCCGGTCGGCCTCCACCTGGCGCTACGACGTCGGCACCAAGAAAGCCGGCTATGAGCGCCGCGGGCTGCCCGAGCTCTGGCTGGTGGACACGGTCGCCCGGTCGGTCCTCGTCTTTCGCCGCTCGCGATCCGCCACAGAGACGTTCGACACGACGCTCGAGCTCTCATCGCCGGCCGAGCTGACATCGCCGCTTCTTCCCGGCTTCGCGCTTGCCCTGGACGAGGTGTTCCGGACTTCCTGAAGCGGTGGCGCCCGCCGGTTCGCATCGCCCTGGTACGCAACTTAGGGTAGCCTAAGCATTCATCTGTTAGGCGACCCTAAGGACGGAGGCGACGTGGACGGCAGGAGGTGGCTCGTGGTGCTCATGAGTGCGACCATCGGCGTGGGCGCAGCGCTGGGCGCCGGCGCATGCGGCGAGGACCGCGGCGGCGTTGACGTTGAGGGCGACAGCACAGGCAAGACCGGTGAACGCACCGGCACCGGCAACACCACCGGCATGGGCACCGGTGCGACCGGCACGGGCACCCGCACAGGAAAGACCACGACCGGCAGCGCCCCGGAACGGACCACCACCACACGAACGCCCTGAGTTGAAGGCGGCCGGTGCCTTCGAGGTCTGGGCCGCCCGGGCCTGGAACGTCTTCAACGAGGGCAAGCCGTTCTCGATCGTCTATCCGGTGATGGTGCTGGGCGCCGCCGCGCTCGTAGGCCTGGCGCCCGACGGCCACCTGGGCCTGGCCCTGGCGGGTGCGCTGGCCGTGGCCATCCCGCTGTCGCGTTTCTCCTTTCCGCTGCGCGGCCGCGCGGCGCTGTGGCTGGCTGCGCTGATCTCGGTTCCCCTGCTCGAGCCCTGGCACGCACTACCGCTGCTGGCGGGCGCGCTGGGCGGCTGGGCCTTCTTCTGCGTCTTCTTCTGGGGCTCGCTCTACTACCGCCTGCGCACGGGCGCTCCGTGGACAAACTTCACCCGCTTCTGGCGGCTGGTGGCCACCAACTCGGACCCCACGAGCGGCAACATGCTCGAGCAGGTGCCCAAGATGGTGATGGCCCTGAGCGCGGCCAACCTGCTGGCCGAGGAGCCGGGGGTGGGCGTCGCGCTGGACATCGCCCTGGCCGTTGCGGTGGCCTGCGCGCTGGGCTGGGTGGCGTGGCGACGCTTCGCCCGGGACGTGCTGCCCCGCTATCCCGAGCGCCTGGCACAGGCCGAGGACCCGCCCGCCGCGCGCGCCGGGCGCGTGTACGTGATCGTGGTCGACGGGGCCAACCGCGAGCGCATGTGGCAGGCCCACACGCCCACGATCGACCGCCTCGCGCGGGAGGGCACCGAGTACCTGGACGTGGACCCCGCCTATCCGGCCCGCACCGTCGTCTGCTTCTCCTCCATGCTCACCGGCGCCACGCCCGCCGAGCACGGCATGCACTCCAACTTCGCGCCGCGGCTGGGCGTGCGCTGCCAATCGGTGTTCGACGTGCTCGATGGCTGGGGCATGCGCGGCCGGCTGGTGGGCATCGCGCACCTGCTCGACCCCTTCGGCGAGGGCGTGGTGAGGTCGGTCACCTCCGTCCAGCCCACGAGCGAGATCGACCACTCGCTCACCGCCGCCGCGCGCACGGTCGTCGCCGACGAGGACCCGGACCTGCTGGTGCTGCAGCTGCTGGCCGCCGATCAGCTGGGCCACGTGCGCGGCACCCGCAACGCCGAGTACCTGGAGCAGATGGAGGAGACCGATCGCCACGTGGGCGATTTCCTGGCCTTCCTCGCCGGGCGCGGCAAGCTCGACGACGCGACCGTGATCCTGATGGCCGACCACGGCCAGGGGCGGGGGATCGGCGGCCACGGCCACCTCGACTGGGGCGAGCGCCCGGTGCCCTTCGTGGTCTGGGGCGCCGGAGCGGTTCCCGGCGCCGTGAGCACCGAGCCGAGATCGGTGCTGGAGCTGGCCGCGACCGTGTCGGAGCTGCTGGGCGTGGAGGCGCCGAGCAGCGCGCGCGGGCGCCCGCTTACGCCCGACGGCGATCCGCACGTCCACGAGCCGTCGGGCGGCCGCTGCCTGGCCCTCGTCGTGGCCCGGGACGAGGAGCCGCGCATGCAGGCCGTGCTCGAGCGGCTGCCCGCCGAGGCCGAGGGAATGGCCGTCGACGTGCTGGTCATCGACGACGGCTCGCGCGATGCCACCCCCGACCTGGCCCGCGGATGCGGAGCCGAGGTGATCTCGCACCCCGAGTCGCTCGGGCTGGGTGCCGCCCTGCGCACCGGCCTCGCGCACGCGCGCGACCGCGGCTACGCCGCTGCCGTGTACCTGGACGGCGACGGTGAGTACGACTCCGCCGAGCTGGGGCGCGTGCTCGGCCCCGTCGCCCGCGGCCGCGCCGACTACGTGCTGGGCTCGCGCTTCCTGGGCGCCCGCGAGGGCATGAGCTGGCACCGCACGCTGGCCAACCGCGCCGTCACGGCGCTGCTGGGCACGTTGATGGGGACGGTGCTCAGCGACGGCCAGACCGGCTACCGCGGATTCTCGGCGCGCGCCCTGGGCGCCGCCCGCATCAGCCACGACTACAACTACGCCCAGGTGCTCACCCTGTCGCTGTGGGGGGCCGGCATCTACCCGGTGGAGGTGCCGGTCACCTACCGCCGCCGCGACGGCGGTCGCTCGTTCGTCTCCTACCCCGAGTACCTGGCCCGGGTGGCCCCGGCGGTCTGGCGCCAGTTTCGGATCTCCAGGAGGGCCAGGGCGGCCAGCGCCGCTGCGATCCCGGCGGCCAGCGCGTACGGCCAGGCCGAGTCGCCGAAGCGCGGGAACGCGTCGGTCAGCGGGCCGAACGGCGCGTTTGGACGGGGCTCGACCAGGCCGTCCGAGCCCAGCCGCACCGCCAGGTAGAGCCACACCGACGCCACCATGGACAGCAGCGCCAGCGCAGTGCCCGTACGCGGGACTCGCCGCAGCCCCGACGCCGCCAGCGGCACCGCCAGCGGCAGGACGGCCAAGAGGTGCCGCGGCGGGAACCAGTAGCCGAACATCGTGGGGGCCAGGTAGGCCGCCACCAGCAGCTGGACCCCCAGGACCAGCGCACACAGGGTGGCCGCGCGCTCCATCCCGCGCAGACCGGGCACGGCCCGGGCCAGCCCGTCGCGGCGCGACCGGTAGAGCATCGCCAGGCCCACGAAGACCAGGCAGAACACCGGCGCCCAGCGCAACAGGCCGTAGTCGCGGTCGATGAACAGGGCCACCAGCCGGTAGGAGCGCTCCAGGTACCCCAGCGGTCCGCCCGCATCGGTGGCCGACTCCCCGGCGAGCCCGGCGCTGTAGGGCGTGGGCCCTCCGTACAGCGACTCGTTGATCCCCACGTACAGCGCCGCGCTGAAGAAGGCCACCTCCGACGAGCCCACGGCGAGCGTGCGGCGCCTGGCTCTGAACAGAGCCCAGGCGGCGTAGGCGCCGATCACGATTCCGGCCGGCACGAACTTCGTGCCCAGCCAGGGCAGGAGACCGAGCAGGATGAAGCAGGCGAACGCCGCCCGGCGCGAGACGTGCTCGCCCAGCCTGAGCGCCAGCAGCGCCGCCGCCACCAGGAAGAGGGCGGCCATCAGCGCGGGGTAGACCGCCGTGCCGTAGGCGATGAACGGCGGCGACAGCCCCACGGCCAGCGTGGCGCCCAGCGCCCACGGATCGGGCACCACCCGCAGCGCCAGCCGGTAGGCCAGCGCGAGGCACAGCGCCGCCAGCGCCGCCATGAACACCTCCACGGCCTTGGCCCCGCCCACGGCGTAGGCCGGGCTGATCAGCAGCGGGAACCCGATCCCGTGGACCTCGTGCAGGAGGCCCTTGGTCTCGCGGCCGTGCTTGTCGAGGGTGTAGGGGTAGTAGGCCTCGTACGAGCGGGCCGCGTACTGGTTCTTCAGGTCGATGTCGTGGTCCTCGACGATCGACTGGGCGGCCAGCAGGTAGTGGGGCTCGTCGCCCGCGTACTGCGAGCTGCCGAAGGCGTCGAGCCCGATCGTCGCGGAGTAGACGGCGAACAACAGCAGCCCGAGTGCGACGGTGCGGCGCATCCGCCGCATCACGCTAGCTGGACCGCGCCGGGCGGGCAGGGCGGCGGAGCCGGCTACCTCGCGGCCGGAGGCGTTTCCAGGTCGTGCGCGGCGAGCGCCATCCGAGCGCGGGCGATCACCGCGGCGGACGGGTCACCGGGCCGCCAGGCGGCCGCCGCCGCCCTCACCGCGGGTCCTCCACCGTTCAGCTCCAGCTCCAGGTCGCGCCCAAGGGCGGCTGCCGCCTCCTCGGTCGTGGCGGGGGCCAGCACGGCAAGGCGCCTGCCCCCGTAGCGGCAGGCGGTCCCTCCGCAGCGCGCCGCCACCCGCGACGCCGCCCGGGCGGTTTCCACGATTGCCCGATCTCCGGCCGAGAAGCCGTCGCGCGCGTTGATCTCGGCCAGCTCGGTCAGCTCCACGAGCAGCATCGAGAACGGGATTCGGGCCACGGCCGCCTGCTCGGCAAGATCGGCCGCGACCTCGTGCAGGTGCCGGTGCGAGTAGAGCAGCGTCAGGTTGTCCACCGCGCCGATGGTCCCGTGGCCGACCACCGGCTCGCCCGGGGCCAGCTGGGCTCGGACGGCGGGATCGTCGAGGGCGGAGTCCAGCCGGTCGGTCCCGCCGGACCGCGATCCCGGCGGGTGCTTGCGGACCTCCTCCACGAACAGGTCCACCACGCGCGGGTCGAACTGCGTGCCCGCGCAGCGGTGGAGCTCGGAGCAGGCCTGCTCGATGCTCAGCGGCTCGCGGTAGGGACGCGCGGCGGTCATCGCGCTGAAGGAGTCGGCCACGCCGATCACGCGCGCCTCCAGCGGGATTCCGTCGCCGGCCAGGCCCGCGGGGTAGCCGTTGCCGTCGTAGCGCTCGTGGTGGTGCAGGACTGCGGGCGCGATCCCCTCCAGAGCCGGCACCTGGCGCACCAGGCGAAAGCCGATTCCCGGGTGCAGCTCGATCGCGTCGCGCTCCTCGGGGGTCAACGGACCCGGCTTGAGGAGGATGCGCTCGGAGATGCCGATCTTGCCCACGTCGTGCAGGAGCGACCCGATCAGCAGCTCCTCGCGTCGCCGCGGCTCGATGTCGAGCTGGTCGGCCACCGCCCCGACGTAGTCGGCGACCTCCTCGGAGTGCACTCGCGTGGACGGGTCCTTCGCCTCGATCGCCCCGGCCAGCATCCGGACCGTGGCCACGTAGGAGGTGCGCAGCTCGCCGTGCAGGCGCCCGTTCTCCAGCACCGCGCCGGCGTGGTCGCCCAGGGCCAGCAGCACGTCGTCGTCCAGGTCGTCGAAGCCGTCCTCGCGGTTGGCGCAGAGCACCACCCCGCTGAACTGGTCCTGGATGTAGATGGGGATGGCCAGCAGGTTGTGGATCTCCTCGTCGGCATCGTTGCGACCGTCGCCGCGCAGCTCGCTCGAGTCGTCCTCGCGCACCGTCTCGTCGTGGCGCAGCACCCTGTCGGCGTACTCCTGGGCCACCGCGCTGTGGGCCGGATCGCTCGTGAAGCCGGTGCTGCAGACCATGTCGAAGTCGCCGTCGCCGTCCTGGTCCTCGCGGGACAGCAGCAGTCCCCTGTCGGCCTCCACCAGCCGCACCGCCGTCTGCAGAACCAGCTCGCGGACGTCGCCGGAGTGGCCCAGCGCACCCTTCTCGCGGTGCAGCCGCGACACCTGCTCGCGCAGGTCGCGGGCCCACTCGCGCTCGGCCGTGTGCGCGCGCTCCAGCCGGGCGCGCAACTGGAGGTCGCGCTTGTGCTCCTCCTCCTGCCGGCGCTGCTGCGCCTCGCGCGCCTTGTCCTCCCGCTCGCGCTCACGGGCCTGCTGCTCGCGCTCGCTCTCCTCCTGGCGCCGCGCGGCTGCCTGCTCGCGGTCGCGCTCGGCGCGGGCCAGCTTGTCCTGCCACCAGCCCGCCACCGCCAGCCCCGCCACGGCCGCCAGCAGCACGGTGACCAGGTCGTCGGCCGCGTCGAGCAGGGCGCCGGTGAAGAGCAGCACCACCACCAGCACCAGCCCGATCGCCAGGGCGATCGCGGACGCCGCGAACCAGTTGCCGATCGGTGGCCGGCCCTTGTCTTCATCCATGTTCGGTTCTTACCATCGGAGCAGGCCGTTCGAAACTGCTCAGTGTTAGGCGCGGGTTAACCCCTTGGGGTGAGCCGCGGGTATGGATGGCCCTTTCGCCGTTCGAGTCCTGCCCTCAGGCCCCCAGCCCGCGCGCGATGATCATCTGCTGGACCTCGTCGGTGCCCTCGCCGATGGTCAGGATCTTCGCGTCGCGGTAGAAGCGGC
>JBBJOH010000276.1:0-2556 GCA_037720995.1 Thermoleophilaceae bacterium | reverse complement strand
GTGCCGGTGACCGAGGGCCGGCTGGACCTGGGCCCGTGGCAGGCGATCTTCTACGCCGAGTTCGACGGCGGGCGGGACAAGCGGCTGGTGATCAAGGTCATCGGGGAATAGCTCTCGCGGAGCAACGTGCCCGCGCTCGAAAGAACCAGGGTGCCTTCCAGGCCGTAAAACGGGCGGCTTCGTCGCCCTCCCCCCTCGCATTAAAGGAATACGGCCGCGATGGCGAAACCTCTCTTGGAGGTTGGCTTCGATGTCCCGTCCCGCTGCCGCATCCATAGCGAAGATCGCTCTCGCCCTGCTGGGGTGCCTGGTCGTGCTCGCGTCGGTCGCGCGCCTCACCACCGGCTCCGCCAGCGCTCCCGGCGGCCTGGCGGTCAGCTTCTCGGGGAGCCCGTTTCATCGGTCCGGCGACCGTGACGGCCCACCGGCCATGAGCATCCGGGGGCTGAAGGCGGGCGGCGCCACCTCAGGCACCGTCACCGTCCGCAACCCCGGCCCCGGACCACGATGGTTCTGGCTCTCGCAGGCTGGGCTGTCCGAGCGGCTCGGCGACGCCGGCGGGCGGCTCTCGGACTCCCTCCAGCTGACGATCCTCGACGTGACCGACATCGGCTCGCCCGCGTCCGTCTACCGAGGTCCCGCGACCAGCCTGGGAGCACGGCCGCTGGGCTTCCTGGGCCCGGGCGCCGGCCGTACCTACTCCTTCACCGCCCACCTTCCCATGACCAGGCCTCCCGGGACCACTGGCCCGACCGACCCCTACCGGGGGGCGAGGGCCGACATCGCCTACGCCTGGCACACGATCGCCGGCGCCCCCGCCCCCGCATCCCCCCACCCTGTTCGGCTCTGGACGACCAAGCCGAGGCAGGAGAAGCCGACAAGGGTCCCCGTTCGCAGGCGCAGGGACAGCTCCGCCCCCCGGGTGGCCTTCTCGGCTCGCCCGCGCCAGCGGGTGCTCCGGTCGGGGACGCTCGCGGTGGGCGTGCGCTGCAGCGAGGCCTGCCGCATCGGGGCCAAGGCGCTCGTGACCGGCCCGGACGAGCGCTGGACGGCGACCGTGACCGGAAGCGCCGGAGTTAGGCGATCACGGATCCTTCAGGTGCACCTGGGCCCCAAAGCCCTGGCCATGGTCCGCCGGGCGCTGCTCTCCGGCCGGGTCGCCAGGATCCGCGTGGCGGTGCGCTCCCGAGACCGAGCCGGAAACCGCGGCGGGGGGCGTTACACGATGCGGCTGTTGCCCCGGTCCTAGCGGAGCTGCGCGGCTCGGCTGGGGCGCGGCCCGGCGATAGCGCTGATCAAGAGCCCTGCGCCGACCATCAGCATCGCCACGGCGGCCATCCGACCGACGTCGAAGCCGGTGGTGGGCAAGCTGCCCGTCCCGGCCGCAGCGTCAGCGGGCGTGGCCGTGGCCTTCGGGTCCGCCGTGGGCACCGGCGCCTCCACCGTCTCGCTGCTGTCGTCGTGGGCCTGAGCCTGCCCGGCCGCGGGCGGTCGCGGGGCCACCGGCGGGACGCCGGTAGGGCCGGCGTCGGCGGCGAGCGCCGAAGACGGTGCGGCAAGCGCCAACGCCACGAGGGACACAAGCAGGCGAGCCGGCATCGCCTGGGGTATTCGCCCTCGGCCGCCCCAGACCTTCTCCGCGTCCGGGTCGCTAGCCTGTCGGGATCATGTCCTCGCAGGCGCGCACCGAGCGCGGGGACGCGAACCGCCTCGACCTCCGTACGCTGGTCATCGCCAGCGTGGCCTCAGCGGTGGCGGCGATCGCGGTGTCCCGCATATGGGCTTCCGGAACGCCGATCGCGGCGGCGGCCACCCCTGTGCTGGTCACGTTGCTCAAGGAGGTGCTCGACCGACCCTCGAGCAAGATCGCCGAGCGCTTCACGGCCGACACGCGGGCCCTACCCGACACCGAGGTGCGCGAGCCGGTCGCCGCCCGGGCAAGGCGCGAGCCCAGCGCCCGGCCGGCCGGTCCCACCCGACGCATGCCGCCTCCTTCCGAGTCAAGGGATGAGGCCGGCACCATGGCGCGCGATGCAGAGGGCGCGGGGGACATCCGGGTCTACCGCCAGCAGCCCTCGGACCGGATGACCGGCAAGATCAACCCCAAGATCGCGCTGATCACCGGCCTGCTGGCCTTCGTGATCGCCGGACTGTTCATCACCGGCGGCCAGGTTCTGGCGGGCAACCCTTTCGGCTCGAAGGGCAACGGAGCGATCATCCTCGGTCAGCACAAGAACAAGGACAAGCCGAGCTCCACCAAGGAAGAGCAGCAGCAGAGCACGACGCCCGACCAGCAGCAGACGACGCCCCAGGACCAGCAGCAGCAGACGACGCCTCAGCAACAGCAGACCACCACCGCCCCGTCGGGCCCGAAGCAGCCGCCGGCTCAGACCACCCCTCAGCCCTCACCGCGAAGTGGAGCCACCCCCACCACACCGGCGCCACCGCCGGCGTCTCCGTAGCTCACGCGGCCTGACGGTCAGTCCCCGGCGTCGTCCCCCTCCTCGTCGCCGGAGTCGTCCTCCTCGTCGCCGGAGTCGTCCTCCTCGTCGCCGG
>JBBJOH010000275.1:0-2562 GCA_037720995.1 Thermoleophilaceae bacterium | reverse complement strand
CGCGCGGGAGCTCCACGCGCAGGGTCAGAGAGAACTGTGCGCTTGGAGTGGCCATGACGGCGCCGATGATACCTGGGCCTTTTTTGAGCCGGCCACTGGCACGGACGCCACTTCTGACCTATGCTGATTGCGCCAGGACGGCGGGAGCATGGCGCCGGATGGTCGGTTTGGACGAATCGAGCAGTGGCCTGCTTGCGCGGGTCACGGAGAGGATGAACATGAAGCACACGCACACCATCACGAAGGGCCGCGGTTTGGTCGCGGTGGCCCTCGCCGGCGGGGCGCTCACGGTCGCCTTGGTCGGTGGCCCTACTGCTGCCTCTGCGGGCAGCGACGCCGGCGCTTCGGGCCCGGCGACGATCACGATGCAGTTGGAGGGGGGGAAGTTCTTCTTCGAGGGATCGAAGCAGGTCACAGCGGGTCGCGCGCTTCGCATCCGCAACAACACCAACCCGCGCAAGGGGGGGCCGCACACCTTCTCGCTGGTGGAGAGGAACCTGATCCCCGACACACCCGGGGAGCAGAAGAAGTGCTTCGGAGGGGGCATCTGCGGACCGATAGCGGTCGCGCACGAGTTTAACGAGAAGTCCGGGAAGGTCGGTCGCCCGCTGGTCAAGGTGGGCAGGGCGGGCTGGAATCGCTCTTTCGCGAAGCGAAGCAGGGGCGACACCTGGTATTCGGAGACCGACGGCGAGACGTTCTCGCAGAAGGTCAGCGCGAGCGCCGGGCGGACGCTGCACTACATGTGCGCCATCCATCCGGAGATGCAGGGCAAGATCAAGGTAGTCGGTAACAGGTAGGCGCACGGCCCCGGCCTCGGCCGGGGCTCCGCCTGCCTCCAGTGCGCCATGACCACCCACGCTGAAGCAGCGGCGGACGAGCCCCGGATCGGTCGCCGCGACCTGCTCGTAGGGGCGGCGGCCGGCGCGGCAACCCTCGCGCTGCCGCCTCGTCAACAGGCGCTCGGCACGCGGGCGGGGCGGCGGCGGCCGCGGCCCTTCGCTACCCCGCTGGTGCTGCCCAGCGTCCTGACCGGGTCGGACCTCAGCATCCCGATGGTGGAGGCGGCCATCCCGATTCTGCCGGGCCGGCGTACGCGCATGTGGACCTACGGCGGCAGCTTTCCCGGTCCTACGATCCGCCGTCCCGCGGGCGCCGTGACCCGCGTCCGCTTCGAGCACGAGCTGGGCCAGAGGGCCGGCGAGCTCAGCGTCCACCTGCACGGCGGGCACAACCGCTCCAGCGAGGACGGCCAGCCGGGCGGCCTGACCGCGCGGCAGTCGACCTCGCTCTACTGCGACATCTCGGCGGGACTTTCGTCGTCGCAGTCGGGCAACCGCCTGCTGATCCGCCCGGGCCGCGGGCGCACCTACACCTACGAGGGCACGGAGGACGGCGCACCCGAGCGCGCCTCGTTCCAGTGGTATCACGACCATCGCCTCGACCGCACCGCGCGCAACATCTGGCGGGGGCTGGCCGGTATGTGGATCGTCGACGACGAGCTCGATGCGTCCCTGGCGCTGCCCGAGGGTGACCGCGACATTCCCCTGATGCTCGCCGACCGCTCCTTTGACGCTCGCAATCAGCTCACTGATCCCTTCAGTACCCCGGCCCGGCCGCCCGACGACGGCGTGACCGGCCGCCACGTGCTCGTCAACGGCTGCGTGTTGCCTCACCACCGGGTCGGGGCCCAGCGCCACCGGCTTCGAGTGCTGAACGCGTCCAACTTCCGTGCCTACAACCTGCAACTGACCGGTGGCGTGCGGATGGTCCAGATCGCGACCGAGTCCGGCCTGATGCCGAGACCGGTCGAGCGGGGCCGGATCCTGCTCGGCCCCGGTGAGCGCGTGGAGCTCGTGGTGGATTTCGCCGAGGCGCGCGGCCAGCGTGTGCGCCTCGTCAGCCGCGGCCGTGGCGGCAGACGCAGGGCGCTGGGATCGCGCTCCTACGCCGGGCCCCTGATGGAGTTCCGTGTCGGGGCGGCGCGTCTGACCGATCGCGCGTCGGTGCCGAGCCGGCTCCGCCCCCTTCCGCGCTGGGTGACCGATGCGAGAGCGCGGCAGTCGCACTCGTGGCGCCTCACGGTCGGCACGGGCATCAGTCCGCGCTGGCTGATCAACGGACGCACGTATGACCCGGCCTACGTGGAGGAGAGGGTCGAGCTGGGTCAGACCGTGACCTGGGAGCTACGCAACGACACCGCCGTGGGGCACCTGATGCACCTGCACCACACCGACTGGTACATGCTCTCGCGCAACGGGAGGCGCCCCCCGCCGTGGGAGGCGTGCCTGAAGGACACGTTCTTCCTCGATCCCGGCGACCGTGTGGTCATCGCGGGTCACATGAGCGACTACGCCGGCAAGTACGTCGTGCACTGCCACATGCTCGACCACGAGGATCACGGCCTGATGTCGCAGTTCGAGGTGGTCGAGCCGGGCACCTGACCTGTTTCGTAGGATGCGGGGGTGTCCGACGCCGAACGCCGGGAGCTGTTCCTCATCGACGGAAACAGCCTCGTCTACCGCGCGTTCTTCGCCCTCCCGGAGACCATCGCCACCTCCC
>JBBJOH010000274.1:0-2566 GCA_037720995.1 Thermoleophilaceae bacterium | reverse complement strand
AGGGGCTCGCCGCCGTACAACCTGACCGCCACATCGCCCAGACGACCGGCGGTGGCGAGATCCAGTACGACGCGCTGGTGGTGGCATCGGGGGCCCGAGTGAAAGCGGCGCTGCCCGGAGCCGTGACCTTTACGGGGCAGTCCGACATCGGCGCCGTGCGACAGATCCTCGAGGAGGCGGAGTCGGGCGCGGCGAAGCGCATCGCCTTCGCCGCACCGGGTGGCGTGGCGTGGGTGCTCCCCCTCTACGAGCTCGCCCTGATGACGGCCAACCGCCTGGACCAAAGGGGTGTCAAGGGAGTCGAGCTGATGCTCGTGACGCCGGAGGACTCCCCCCTCGTAATGTTTGGCGCCCGGGCGAGCGACGCGGTCGCCGCCCTGCTCGAGGAGCGGGGGATCGGGGTCCATGCCGGCCGCCACCCCGCGGCAGTCGAGGATGGCGAGCTCCTGCTCGTCCCCGGCGAGCGCATGGAGGTGGACCGGGTCATCGCCCTGCCGGCGCTCGAGGGTCCTCGCCTTCCCGGCCTGCCGCACGACTCGGAAGGCTTCATCGCGACGGATCGACATTGCCGCGTCGAAGGTCTCGAGGACGTCTACGCGGCGGGGGACATCACCTCCTTCCCGGTCAAGCAGGGAGGCCTGGCCGCTCAGCAGGCGGACGTGGTGGCCGAGTCCATCGCCGCACGAGCCGGAGCGGAGGTGACGCCCAAGCCCTTCCGTCCCGTCCTCCTACCTCGCCGCGCGGCCCGGGCTCGTGGTCGAGACCCCTCCCGACACGGCCGGGCTTTCGGTGGAGGTGGACCTCACGTGAGGGCGTGGGAAGTGGCGCGAGGGGGCGTAACGTGCTAGGCGTTCGTGACTCCTTCGGTGCCCGGGGCGAGTTGCGCGTCGGGGACCGGACATACGAGATCTTCCGCCTCGAGGCCCTCCAGGCGAGCTACGACGTCGCTCGTCTGCCGTTCGCACTGAAGGTCCTGCTCGAGAATCTGCTGCGCCACGAGGACGGGGCGGTGGTCACGGCCGGCGACGTCGAGAAGGTCGCGCGCTGGGCGGCGCAGTCGACGGCGAGGGAGGAGATCTCCTTCACGCCAAGCCGCGTGCTGATGCAGGACTTCACCGGCGTGCCGGCCATCGTCGACCTGGCCGCCATGCGCGACGCGATGGTGCAGCTGGGCGGCGACGCCACCCAGATCAACCCCCTGGTGCCGGTCGAGCTGGTGATCGACCACTCGATCCAGGTCGACTCCTTCGCGGAGAAGCTCGCCTTCAAGAAGAACGCCGAGCTGGAGTTCGAGCGCAACCAGGAGCGCTACGCTTTCCTGCGCTGGGGCCAGAAGGTTTTCGACAACTTCTCCGTGGTGCCGCCCAACACCGGCATCTGCCACCAGGTGAACCTCGAGTACCTGGCCCGCGTGGTCACCACCCGCGACGGCCAGGCCTTCCCCGACACCCTGGTGGGGACCGACTCGCACACCACCATGGTCAACGGCCTGGGAGTGCTGGGCTGGGGCGTGGGCGGGATCGAGGCGGAGGCGGCCATGCTCGGCCAACCCGTGTCGATGCTGCTGCCCCGGGTGGTCGGCTTCCGGATGGAGGGCGAGCTGCCCGAGGGGGCCACCGCCACCGACCTGGTGCTCACCGTGACC
The DNA here is from genome assembly GCA_037720995.1 of Thermoleophilaceae bacterium. GTDB lineage: Bacteria > Actinomycetota > Thermoleophilia > Solirubrobacterales > Thermoleophilaceae > JAAYBF01. Next base: position 921 of record JBBJOH010000274.1, on the reverse strand, counting down.
CAGATGCTGCGCGAGCGCGGCGTGGTGGGCAACTTCGTGGAGTTCCACGGCCCCGGCCTGGCCAACATGCCGCTGGCCGACCGCGCCACGATCGGCAACATGAGCCCCGAGTTCGGCTCCACCTGCGCGATCTTCCCCGTCGACGCCGAGACCCTGCGCTACCTGGAGTTCACCGGCCGGCCCACCGGGCAGCTCGAGCTCGTGGAGGCCTATGCCCGCGAGCAGGGCCTGTTTCACGACGAGAGCGCCGAGGAGCCCACCTACTCCGACACCCTGGAGCTGGACCTCTCCACGGTGGAGCCCTCGCTTGCCGGCCCCAAGCGCCCGCAGGACCGGATCTCGCTCTCCAACGCGGCTCAGGACTTCCTGGCCGAGCTGTCCGACCAGCGAGACGGCAAGCCCGGCGACCACGGCGGCAACGGCGGCAACGGATCCTTCCCGGCGTCGGACCCGCCCACGACGATGGTCGGCCAGGACGACTACGAGGATGCCGAGCCCCCCCGCCAGCACGGCGACGTGGCCGTCGAGGACGTGCCCCACAACAGCGCGCCGGTGTCCTACGCCGGCGAGCAGTTCGAGCTCGCCGATGGCGCGGTGGTGATCGCCGCAATCACCTCCTGCACCAACACCTCGAACCCCGCGGTCATGCTCGCGGCCGGCCTGCTGGCCCGAAATGCCGTGGAGAAGGGGCTGACCAGCAAGCCGTGGGTCAAGACCTCGCTGGCCCCGGGCTCCAAGGTCGTCATGGACTACTACGAGCGCTCCGGGCTGATCGAGCCGCTGGAGGAGCTCGGCTTCAACCTGGTCGGCTACGGCTGCACCACGTGCATCGGCAACTCCGGTCCGCTGCCCGAGGAGATCTCGGAGGCGATCGAGTCCGAGGGCCTGACCGTGTGCTCGGTGCTGTCGGGCAACCGCAAC
>JBBJOH010000273.1:0-2568 GCA_037720995.1 Thermoleophilaceae bacterium | reverse complement strand
TCGTCAGCTGGGGAACGAACCTCTACTGGGCTGGCAACAACGGGGCGCTCCTGATCGGCGCCTGGTGGACCGTGGTCCCGTCGGGCGTCAGCATCGCCCTCGTCGCCTTCGCCCTCGCCCTGATGAACTACGCGGTCGACGAGGTCACCAACCCCCGCCTCCGCGCCCAGCGCCTCGCCAGCCAAGCCCTCGCGAAGGCCGGCCGCGGCCTCCGCAAGGCCGGCCGCGCGACGCCGGTGGTGCGCCATGCAGGGTAGGGGGAGCGAGGTGCAAGGAGCAAGGAGCACGGACGGGTCTTCCTCGCTCCTTGCTCCTAGCTCCCCGCTCCTCCAAGTCCGGGACCTGCACGTCGAGTACCTCACCACCCGCGGCTCCGTGCGGGCGGTCGACGGGGTGAGCTTCGACCTGGCGCCCGGGGAGGTGCTCGGGCTGGCGGGGGAGTCGGGGAGTGGGAAGTCGACGGTCGCCCACGCGCTGCTGCGGCTCTTGCAACCGCCGGCGATCATCACGGGGGGCGAGGTCCACTTCCGCGGGCGCGACATCCTGGCGATGAGCGACAAGGAGCTCGAGAAGTTCCGCTGGCGGGAGATCTCCATGGTCATGCAGAGCGCGATGAACGCGCTCAACCCGGTCATGAAGGTGGGCGACCAGATCATGGACGCCATCTCGGCCCACGACGCCGACCGTGGCAAGCGGGCGCTGCGGGAGCGGGCCGGGGAGCTGCTCGAGATCGTCGGGATCGACGCCGAGCGGATCGACGCCTACCCGCACCAGCTCTCGGGCGGGATGCGGCAGCGGGCGATGATCGCGATGGCCCTCGCGCTCGACCCCCCGATGATGATCATGGACGAGCCGACCACGGCGCTGGACGTGGTGCTCCAGAAGGAGATCATGCAGCAGATCGAGGAGCTGAAGGGCCGCCTCGGCTTCTCGATCCTATTCATCACGCACGACCTGTCGCTGCTCGTCGAGTTCTCCGACCGGATCGCGATCATGTACGCCGGCCAGATCGTGGAGCTGGCCCCGGCCGGGGAGCTCTTCTCGAACCCGCTCCACCCCTACACCCAGGGGCTGATGTCCAGCTTCCCGACGCTGACCGGCGAGAAGCGTCGGCTGACCGGCATCCCCGGCAGCCCGCCGGACATGGCGACCCCGCCGAGCGGCTGCCGCTTCCACCCGCGCTGCTCGAAGGTCCTGCCGATGCACACGCGGGTCGACCCGGCCCTGCGCGAGGTGACGCCGGGCCACTTCGTGGCCTGCCACCTGTACGCGGGGTTGGGCCAAGCTCAGGAGGTGATGGCCCGTGGCTGAGGCGGCCATGGGACGGCCGGCGACCGCGGCACGGGCGGCGACGCCGGTGCTGGAGGTCACCGGGCTGACGAAGTACTTCCCGGTCGGCGGGCTGCTGGCGTCGGCGCAGGTCCACGCGCTGGAGGACGTCTCGTTCACGATCGGGCGGGGCGAGGTGGTCGCGGTGGTCGGGGAGTCGGGCAGCGGCAAGAGCACGACCGCCCGCTTGGTCGCCCGGCTGATGGCGCCGACCTCGGGCGAGATCAGGCTCAACGGCGTCGACGTGCTGGCGGCCGAGCCGAAGCGGCCGTCGCTCTCCTATCGCTCGAAGGTCCAGATGGTCTTCCAGGACCCGTTCGGCTCGCTGAACCCGATCCACACGATCGGCCATCACCTGGCCCGGCCGCTGAAGATCCACGGCAAGGCCAAGGGCAAGGGCGAGACGCGCGACAAGACCCACGAGCTGCTGGGGACGGTCGGGCTCAACCCACCGGCGGACTACGCACGCAAGTTTCCGCATGAGCTGTCCGGCGGGCAGCGGCAGCGGGTGGCGATCGCGCGGGCGCTGGCGGCGGACCCGGTCCTGCTGCTGGCGGACGAGCCGATCTCGATGCTCGACGTCTCGATCCGGATGGGCGTCCTGAACCTGATGGAGCGGCTGAAGGAGGAGCGGGGCCTCTCCTACCTCTACATCACGCACGACTTGGCGAGCGCGCGGTACATCGGCGACCGGACGCACGTCATGTACGCCGGGCGGATGGTGGAGGGGGCGCCGAGCCAAGAGCTGGTCTCAGAGCCGGCCCACCCATACACCAAGCTGCTGCTCTCGGCGGTGCCGAACCCGGCGGAGGCGCGGACGACGATCGAGGCCCGCGGCGAGGTCCCCTCGCTCGTCAACCCGCCCCCCGGTTGCCCCTTCGCCTCTCGCTGCCCGGAGGTGATGGACGTCTGCCGCCAGGTGATGCCCGGCATCGAGCACGTCACCGCCAACCACTGGGTCCGCTGCCACCTGTACGGCCCGGGGGAAGCCTCGCCTCCCAACCACGGCGCGACGGCGTCGCCCTACGCAGGCGCTAAAGCACCGGGCTTATGAGAAGAAGCACCCTGAAGGGCGCTGGGGAGAGTGCCATCTCGGTAAACCAAGCGCCCCTGTAGGGGAGGGCGCCCTGCCCTCCCGTGGTTCGATGTCCACGATGCGCCGGTGAGGCAATCATGGTTGGGTTGATCGGCACCGCTTCGCGCCGGAGCACGGGAGGGCACAGGGCCCTCCCCTACGGC
>JBBJOH010000272.1:0-2580 GCA_037720995.1 Thermoleophilaceae bacterium | reverse complement strand
GGCACCGGCGGAGCTTCCTACGCCGCGATGCCCGGCTCGCGCCTGGCCGGGCGCACCGGCTCGTCCAGCGACACCTCGCCGAGGAACTTGATCATCCGCCCGTGCACCTTCACCGGCTCCTCGAGCTGGGCCACGTGGCCGCAGTCCAGCTCGAGATGGCCGGCGCGGGGGAGTGTCCTCTCGACGTGGTGCATGAAGCCGATCGGCACCAGCGTGTCCTTGCGCCCCCAGATGAACAGCGAGTCGGACTCCAGGTCGGACAGGCGGGACCAGAAGCCGGCGACGCCGTCGGGGGCATCGAGGTAGATGTTGCGCGCCGCCGCGTAGAAGGCGGCCCGCCCGCGGGGGGTGTGGTAGGCGCGCAGGAACTCGTCCACGCCCGCGGCCGCCCAGCCCTCCTGGCCCCCGGGGACCAGGCGGCGCACGATCAGGTCGACGAGCGGCTTGGGTGCGGGTTGAAGCACCCCCAGCTCCGGCCGGACGAGCCTGAGCGGGAAGGCCAACGGGCGCTTTCGCAGCCAGGCCAGGGCGGGACTCAGCAGAACCAGGCGGCCCACCCGGTCGGGGTCGATCATCCCCATCTCCAGCGCGACCCGGCCGCCCATGGAGTTGCCGGCCAGATGGGCGCGGTCGATGTCCATCGCGTCCATCAGCGAGAACACCGAGCGAGCGAAGTAGTCGGCGTTGTAGGGCGCCCCCAGCGGCTTGACGGAGTCGCCGAAGCCGGGAAGGTCGAGGGCGATCACGCGATGGTGCTCGGCCAGGGCGGCGAGCGTGGGCAAGAACGACGCCTTGGTGGCGCCCAGGCCGTGGATGCAGACGAGCGGGTCGCCCTCACCGGCCTGGATGGTGGAGAGCTCGCCGACGGAGGTGGCCACGGTTTCGAAGCGCAGCCGCCTGGGGTCGTCGGTCATGCCGCTGGTGGCGGCCAGCAGGCCCACGCCCAGGTGCAGGTTGTGGCGCACCATCAGGCGTCCTCGCTGAAACGCGGTCATGCTCCCGCGCACGTCGCGGGCGATCGCGTTCCAGCTCGCGCGGTCGGCGATCAGCTCGGCGTCGGGACGGCGGTCGTTGGCCTTCTCCAGGAATGGCCCCTCCCGGCCGATCACCGCGTCCCAGGCGCCTTCGTCCCCGACGCGCAGGCGGATCCGCGAGCCGGTCAGAGGACCGTCGAAAGCCGTTATGTCGAAGCGCTCGATGAGGGTGTCGAGCGCCTTGGGAGGCGAGTCCACGACCACCCATACTGACGGGTCACCAGGACTTCACACGTGATCGGTGCACAGTCGGCATCATCCTGTCACCCCTGTGACCCCCTTGTTTGCAGGCATTCACGACTATTCGCGCCATGTATGGCGAACGGGGTCAGGCGACGATCGAATGGGTCGGGCTGGTCCTCCTCGCCGCGATCGCACTGGGGGTGGCCGCCGCCTCGGTGGGCTTTGTCGACGGCCGTTCCTTTGGCGGTTTCCTGAGCCACCGGATCGTGTGCGCTGTACGCGGCACCGCCTGCCCCGATGGGGCCGACCACAAGCGGCTGGTGCGCGCCTACGGGCCCGCGGACGCCGAGCTGGCGCGCAGGTTCGCGCCCGACATCGTCTACGAGCCCGGCGAACGGCAGGTGCCGGTCGACTACCGCGACTGTCGCGACCCCGCCTGCGCGCGGGCGCCCGACGATCGCGACCTCGACGTGCACACGACCGACTCGGGCCGGCGGGTGACCGTGTTCACCCGCGTGGTGCACCGCGGCGGTCGGACCTACATCCAGTACTGGTTCTACTACCCGGACTCGAACTCCACCGTGCTGGGAGCGGACAAGGTCTGGAAGGCTCTGTCCACCGTTCGCGTTGGCGGCCGCCGGCTCGTCCCGCCGCGCTACCCGGGCTTTCACCTCGACGACTGGGAGGGCTACGAGGTCCGCGTCGATCGCGACGGCTCCACGGCCGTGCGGGCCACCTCCCACGGCCACCTGCAGTGGTGCAAGCAGCCCGAGTGCCGCAGTCGCTGGGGCCCGCGCACCGGCTGGACGCGCGTCTCGCGCGGCAGCCACTCCGGCCACATCCCGCTGGACCGCACGGTCACCGGTCGGCCCGGCGGTGTACGGGGCCTGCCCGGGGTGCCCGGCCTGCCCGGCGTGCCCGAAGGGCGGGTGCGCGTGCGCTACCGGCCCCAGATTCCCGGCGTGAACCTGCACGAGCGCACCTCGACGTCGGAGGGACAGCGGCTCGTGCCGCTGGAGACGCTGGACCACGGGCGCTATCGGCGGCGGGCCAAGGGCGTGTCGCCTCCGTGGCAGAAGTCCCACTACTCCGACCCCGAGGGGGCCGGCTCGTGAGACGTCCGTGCGGCCCGGCGCCGCCGCGAAGGCCGGTAGAGTCGATTGACACCACCTTCACCATGGGAAAGGTAGGTCTCGCAAGATGGCGCGGACGGTCCGCGAGCAGCAGGACAAGCGGCGCGAGGAGAAGCTCCAGCAGGTGCAGGAGCAGGTCGATGACGGCTCGCTCGTGATCCGCAAGATGACCACCAAGGAACGCAAGGCCAACCCGCCGCGAGAGCCGAAGCCGAAGAAGAAGCGCTAGC
>JBBJOH010000271.1:0-2605 GCA_037720995.1 Thermoleophilaceae bacterium | reverse complement strand
CTAGCCCGGATCGTGCATCAAGCGCTCTGAAGGGTGGCGGGGGTGGTGGGGGTCGGTTTGTGTGGGTGGGGTGGTGAGGACATGGGCGGGGTGGGTCCTGTGAGGGTCGGGCGGTGGGCCGAACGATGAGATGGGTCGAGTAGATGGGCAGGCTGGCGCCCTGGGGTGGGGCGCCGGGTGGTCGTCGGTGAGCAGCGGCCCGGCTCAGCGCGCGGGCAGCGCGGCGAGGCGAGCGAAGGCGGCGGCCAGTTCGCCGGCCCAGGGCCAGGAGCGCGACAGGCGCAGGACGGCCTTGCGGGCGTGGAAGGCCAGGCGCCCGGCGGTGTGCAGCAGGCGGTAGCGCAGGCGCTTGGGCTCGGCGCGTGCGAGCTGGCCGGTCAGCGCGAGGGTCTGGGTGTAGAACAGGAGGTCTTGGGCGAGTAGAACGAGTTCGAGCCAGACGGCGTTGGCCTCGAAGTCGCGGAAGGGCAGGTTCTCAAGGCCGGTGTCTTTGGCGGCGCGGATGCGGTCCTCGACCCGGGCGCGAGCGCGGTGGCGACGCTCCAGGGCGGCGATGTCGGGGTCGGTCTGGTCGGTGAGGATGGCTTGGAAGCGGTGGCCGTCGTGGTCACTGAAGGACAGCTGTGCGCCGGGGTGAGGGCGCTCGCGACGCACGATCACCCGCGAGCCCTCGGGCCAGCCGGCGAGGTCAAGCAGGCCGCTGATCTCGGCGACCTGGCCGTTGTCGCGCGGCTGGGCATTTTGGTCAAGCGCCGGTGCCCAGGCGTGCTCGTCGAGGGCGATGATCGCCGTGCGCACGGCCTCGGTGAGGTCAAAGCCCACCGAGAAGGCGATGCGCGCGTCACGGCAGGCGTCGGTCAGCTCGTGCGTCGCGCCCGCGCTGTCGCAGCGCAGCACGATCTCCGCATCGTCGATGACGGCGGGGGGCAGTTGGGCCAGCGCCTGATCGAGCACGGCGATGTGATCACTCGCGTTGTTGGCCCCGGCGTTGCCGGGACGCAGCAGGCCGCCCAGTGCCTGGCCGCCAGCCTCAAGGTCAGGGCAGTCGAGGTAGCCCAGCAGGGGGTGAAACCCGAAACCGCCCTTGTAGGTGCCCGCCGTGCCGACCTTGTCGGAATGCGCGGTGACCAGCGTCGCGTCGATGTCGATGACCAGCGCCCCTGCCGGCCGCGCGCCCAGCGCGAAGGCCCGATCACGGGCCCGCGCGCGGGCGCTGCGCAGCGCGTCAAGCAGGCCGTGCTCGCAGATCGCGTCGATGACCCGCCAGGCGGTCGCGTCCGAGGCCACCGCCCCGAACAGGGCGGGCTGGTCGCGCAGCGTGCGCAGATCGCACAACGCGTCACCCCCGTCGGCGAGCATCACCGCCAGATCACGCACGACCCGGCCCGGATCGTGGCCGCCCCGGCGCTGACGCAGACCGCCCAGGCCGACCGACAGCGCGCCCGTCAGGCCCAGCCGGTCGGCGCACTCTCCCAGCAGCACCGCCCCCGCATGGCTGACTGTGTTCTGGTCTCCGTCCGCCGTCACTGTCAAGGTGACCAAGCGGCCATCGTGCTGCACCTTCAAGGTGATCCTCCTGAGCCGGGGATGCGAGCTTCGACAACCCGCAATCTCCCCGCTCAGCCGGACAGAACGGGCGCCCCGACCCCGGTCGGGGCGCCCGCTACTGCAAGATCCGGGCTAATAGCCAACCCGACCGCTCGGCTCGTGAGGCGGAAGACCCCAGCGAACTGCCGGCCACGCTCCTGGGAGCGAAACGGCTCCTGCGGTCGCATTCAGCCACCCCCGCCAAGCTCTCCCTCCTCGTCTCTATGAAAGTGCTGCTGGTTGTCAAGGGGGTTGGTCGTTGGGCATCAGGTCCTGTGGCCGCCGGCTGTGGCGGGTCGCGGGTGGAGCGGCGCTCATGTCTCTATCGCCTCCTCGATGGGAGGACCAGGCTGGATGGGAGGCCGTCCGCGGGCGCGCAAGTCCAAAAGGGCCGTCTATGCGGCCAGACGAAAAGCGGCGCGTCCCGCGGCGGTGGTCTTTGGGGAGAAGGGCTGCTTGTTGGTGAGCATGTGCCAGACGGCTTCGGTCAACCTGCGGGCGATGTCGATCTGGGCGATCTTCGCGCCGCGTTGCTTGCCGAGCCGGCGCTTGGTGTGCTGGTAGCGCTCGCTGTAGGCGTCGTGGCGCAGGGCGTGCATGGTGGCTTCGAGCATCGCCCAGCGCAGGTACTTCGGGCCGGCCTTCGTGAGCGGGCCGCGGCGGTCGCTCTCGCCGGACTGGATCACCCGCGGGCACAGGCCGGAGTAGCCGACGAGCTTGCTCGGTGAGCTGAAGCGCTCGATCTCCCCGATCTCCGCGGCGATCGTGAACCCGAGAACCCACCCGATGCCGGGCGCGGTCATCAGCAGCGGGACGTAGTGGTGGTCGGGCGCGGTGGCCTTGAGCTGCTTGTTGATGGCGGCGATCTGGGCCTCGAGGCCGTCGATCATCAGCAGGCTCGCCTCGACGGTGGTGCTCCACGGATCCGGGAGCGCGATCTCGGCGAGCATGTTGCGGCCCGCGACCCCGAACAGGTCAGAGACCGGGCACGGCTTGCCGAAGCTGATCAGCGTGGAGT
>JBBJOH010000270.1:0-2611 GCA_037720995.1 Thermoleophilaceae bacterium | reverse complement strand
CGCTCGAAGGGTGAGCGCCCCCGGCGGGTGGGCGTGAGCGTGGACGGCAGGCCGCACAGGCCGGTGTCGGTCACCGGCGACCGCCTCTACCGGCTCGTGACCCTCCCGCGTCAGGCCGAGCACCAGCTTCGCCGGCGCTTCGCGCCGGGAGTGAGCGGCTACGCGTTCACGTTCGGCTGACGGGCCGGGGTGACGCGGCTGACGGGCCGGGGTGAGGCGTTCCCGCGGGAACGTCCGGCTTCGGGCTCGCGGCGTTTGCTGCGGCTGGGTGCGTACCGGAGAGAAGTCCGACTAACCCGGCCGCCGCAGGGACCGCGGTCGGGGAAACCTTCGCTCAGCGAAGACAACTTCGACCGGGTCCCCAAACCGCCCAGCGCGGTCGGGAAACCCTTCGCTCAGCGAAGACAACTCGACCGCCGGGCCCGACCACACCGACGTGCTCGGGGAAACCTCCGCCTGCCGGCCTTCCTACCAGCCATCCGTAAGCGCCGAGCCCTCGCCGCCGCCGCCGAGCCTCGCGGCCGCCGTGGAGGCCGCCCAGCGGCCGACCGACCGCCCAGCCGGCGGCGTTAAGCTCCGCGCCCGGTAGAGGGCGACGGAGAGGATGAGGATGGCTGAGACGGAGACCCAGGCGCCCACGGACGGCGCGGGCGACCTCGAAGGGGCGGGGGAGCAGATAGAGGTCGAGAACCCGGCGACCGGCGCGGTGGTGGGAACCGTCCCCAGGATGCTGCCCGAGGACGTGGCCGAGCTCGTGGCCCGCGCGCGCCGCGCCCAGCCCGGATGGGAGGCGCTGGGCTTCGAGGGCCGCGCGCGCATCCTGCGCCGCGCCCAGAGCTGGGTGGTCAACAACGCGGACCGGATCATCGAGACGATCGTCTCCGAGACCGGCAAGACGTGGGAGGACGCGCAGCTGGCCGAGGTGGGCTACGTCGCCCCGGCGTTCGGGTTCTGGGCCAAGAACGCGGAGAAGTACTTAAAGGCCGAGAAGGTCCGCTCGGCCTCTCCCTTCCTGCTGGGCAAGAAGGTCGTGGTGCGCTACCGCCCGATCGGCGTGGCCGGCGTGATCGGCCCCTGGAACTATCCCCTCACCAACTCCTTCGGTGACTGCATCCCCGCCCTGGCCGCCGGCAACTCCGTGGTGCTCAAGCCCTCCGAGGTCACGCCGCTGACCTCGCTGCTGATGGGCGAGGCGCTGGAGGAGTGCGGGCTTCCCCGCGACGTCTACCAGGTGGCCACGGGCCTCGGCGACGTGGGCGGCGCGCTGGTCGACGAGGTCGACTTCGTGATGTTCACGGGCTCCACCGAGACCGGCAGGAAGGTGGCCGAGCGCGCGGCCCGCACGCTCACCCCCGTGGGGCTGGAGCTGGGCGGCAAGGACCCGATGATCGTCCTGCGCGACGCCGACGTGGAGAAGGCGGCCAACGCCGCCACCTACTACTCGATGCAGAACGGCGGCCAGACCTGCATCTCGGTCGAGCGCGCCTACGTCGAGGAGCCGATCTACGACGCGTTCGTGAAGCTGGTGACCGAGAAGGTCGGCAACCTGCGCCAGGGCGTTCCCACCGGGCGCGGAGTCGTGGACGTGGGCGCCGTGACGTTCGACAAGCAGGCCGGCATAGTCGACTCCCACGTGCGTGACGCCGAGGAGAAGGGCGCCCGGATCGTGGTCGGGGGCCACCCCGGCAGCGGCTCCGGCCGCTTCTACGAGCCCACCGTGCTGGTGGACGTGGACCACTCGATGAAGTGCATGACCGAGGAGACCTTCGGCCCCACGCTGCCGATCATGAAGGTGCGCGACTCCGAGGAGGCCCTGAGACTGGCCAACGACTCGGAGTACGGCCTCCAGGCCTCGGTCTGGACCAGGGACATCGAGCGCGGCGAGAAGCTGGCCGCCCGCATCGAGGCCGGGGCGGCCAATGTGAACGAGCACCAGCTCAACTACCTGGCGCTCGAAGTCCCAATGGGCGGCTGGAAGTCCTCGGGCCTGGGCACCCGCCACGGGGCGGACGGCATCCGCAAGTACACGCGCAAGCAGGTCTCGGTGATCTCGCGCCGGGGTCCCACGCGCGAGATCTACATGTACCCCTACGGCAAGTACTCGTCCAAGCTCCTCGGGGTGCTGCTCAAGCTGCTGAACGGGAGGGGCAAGGCGCGTTAGGCGAGGCGAGGTTGATATTCCCGCCGGGGTGGGTACGTATCCGGGATGAGGTCGAACGGCAGGTACCCGGCGTGAGGTCGAACGCCTGGGCGAGCATCAGGTCCACCGCAGGCGTGCTCGCGCTTCTGGCGCTGGTGCTGGCCCTGGCCGGGTGCGGCGGCGGTGACGACGAGACCACGACCGGCCGCGACGAGGACTTCGCCAAGTACAGCTCCGCCGACGTCCAGAAGCGATTCAAGGAGCTGACGGGCGGCGACCTGCGCCGCAACGCCAGCGGCTCCGAGAGCTTGGAGACCCTGAGCCTGCCCTTCACCGGGTCGAGCTCTGAGAACGACGGGCTGCGTGACCGCTACGGGGGCTTCATCGTGCTGGTGACCGGCAACAAGACGGCGCTCGAGGCGATCACGAAGAGGCCGCCCCAGGGCGGGCGCAAGGTCATCGACAACGTGG
>JBBJOH010000269.1:0-2614 GCA_037720995.1 Thermoleophilaceae bacterium | reverse complement strand
GGGTCAGCGCCTCCTCGTGGGTCATGGCCAGCACCAGCTCGGCCCCACGGCGATCCTGGAGCTTGAACAGCTCGTCGATCGAGTAGCGGCCGCTGCGCTGCCACAGCTCGGCCGGCTGCAGCACCGGCATCAGCATCTCCTGCGTGCCGATCGCATCCATCTCCTCGCGGATGATCTGTTCGGCCCTGCGGTGGGCTCGCCAGCCCGCGGGCAACCAGGTCCACATGCCAGTGCCGAGCTGGCGGATGAGCCCCGCCCGCACCATCAGCTTATGCGACACCGCTTCCGCGTCGGCCGGGGCCTCCTTCTCGGTGGGCAGGAGGTAGCGGGTCAGGCGCGTCATGGGTGGGGCAGTGTAATTGCGAGGGCGCGGCCGCTACCGAGGCGGGGCGATCCGCGAGCGTCAGCCGCCGCTCGGGTAGCCTGCCGCCACCAGCTCTCGATCGAAGAGGAGCCCGTGAGCGCTTACCGCCTAATGGCCGTCCTCTGTCTGGCCGTCATCCTGCCCGGTTGCGGCAACGATGGGCCAGAGCGGCCGCTGGGCCAAGCGTGCCAGAGGGCTGACGACTTGCCTCCGCGACTCCGGAGCGACGCTCAAGGAGGGTCCGCGGTTCTCACACCCCGGCGCCCCGGAGCAGGACTACGGGGTCACGCTGAAATCGGGGTCCTTCGCAGGTGTTGAAAGCTTCGCCTCCCCAGCTGAGGCCGAAAGGAGGCTGAGCACCCTGCAGAAGGGCCGTGCGACGGCGGGGGTACGCAAGGGCACGACGGTGGTCCTCTACCCGGGGAGCAGCCAGGACGACGCGATCCTGCTCGAGAAGTGCCTCCGCGCCTCGGGGGATCCGACCGAGCCCGGGCGTGGAGAGCTGGCACGTCAGGTGAGTAGGAACGAGGCGCGCAGCAAGGCCGGCGTCGCCCGGTATCGAAATCGCAGCTACAGCACCCCCGCCGCGATCACGAGTGAGCTGGAACGGCTTCGGAGCTACCCCAGGTACAAGCTCTACTTCCCGGGGCGCCGAAGCGGTCGACTGCCGCTCACGGGCCTCGCGAGCAGCCTGCAGCCGCCCGCCTACCAGCAGTCGGTCAGGCGCCTGTTTCGCCGCCCGATATCGCCGACCTTCGCCTTCATCTACGGAAGCTGTGAGCCGCCGCCCGGCAGTGACGGCGGTGGTTGTTCCACACCGCTATCAGTCCAGAACACCGAGATCTGCGCGGTCAACCCCAACAGCTTCGGGCTGTCCCCCAGTGCGCTGACCCAACGCATCAGGGGCGTGCCGGCTTTGAGAAACGAGGGGCCGGGGAAGCTGCGGATCTTCACGGGCACCACCACGATCTCCATCAGCGCGGCCAGCCGGGAGTCCGCCGCGCGCGCCGCCGCGAACCTGCGGTCGCTGGACGGCCGCACCGGGCCCCGAAGCCGGCTACCCCCACCCGTGAGCGGAGCGCTGGAGGGACGGCTGCGTTGCAAGCCGGCCCCCTGACCCCGAGCGCCCCTCAGGCGCGGGTGAAGCGACGCCCCGCGGTGGGCGAGGCTTCCTCGTCCAACCGCTCGCCCTTCTTCACCGCTCGCCGTCCGGAACCGCCGTTGGCCGGGGCCATCGGCAGCTCGGTGCCGGTGTTCATGGCCTCGGCGGTGGCCGCCTTGGCCTCCAGCGCGGCCAGGCGCTCGGGGGTCAGCTCGCCGGCGTTCTCCTCCTCGATCCGCTCCAGCCACTGGGCGCCCTCGGCGGCCTTGTCCTCCTCGAAGGTCACCTTCCCCGCGTCGATCGACTTGTCGATCTCGGCGAACAGCTCGTCCACGAGGTCGTCCTGGGGCACCTTCCGCAGCGGCTTGCCGTGGGCGAAGATCAGCCCCTCGTTCTTGGCCCCGGTGATGCCGAAGTCGGCGTGCGCGGCCTCGCCCAGCCCGTTGACCGCGCAGCCCAGCACCGCCACCTCGATCGCGTCCTCATACGACTCCAGCCGGGTCTCGATGTCCTGTACCACGCAGTCCATGTCGAACTGCAGCCGCCCGCAGGTCGGGCACGCGATCAGCACGGGGCCGCGCTCGCGCAGCTTGAGCGCCTTGAGGATCTCCCAGGGTAGTCGATCTTCTCCGACAGCAGCCGGTTGGAGGCGATCGTGTTGGGCACGCTGGTGGACTTGATCGAGACCTTGAAGTCCTCGAAATCCAGCCGCTCCATCAGCTCCACGAACTCGACCGCGGCGCACACCAGCGCCTCGACCGAGCTCTCGCGCTCCAGCTCGTGCAGGTGCTTGGGCAGCGAGCCGGAGTTCACGCCGATGCGCAGGGGCACACCGGCGGCCTTGGCCCGGTCGGCGACCTCGGCCACCTTGTCGGGTCCGCCGATGTTGCCGGGGTTCAGCCGGATGCAGTGCGCGCCGGCGTCGATCGCCTTGAGCGCGAGGGTGTGGTTGAAGTGGATGTCGGCGATGACCGGGATCGGGGAAACCGCGACCAGCCGACCCAGCGCGTCGACGTCCTTCTCACGCGGCACGGCGCAGCGGACCACGTCTCCACCGGCGTCGGCGATCGCGTTGATCTGCCTCAGCGTCGCGTCGTAGTCCGCGGTCTCGGTCTTGGTCATCGACTGGACCACGACGGGTGCGCCGC
>JBBJOH010000268.1:0-2623 GCA_037720995.1 Thermoleophilaceae bacterium | reverse complement strand
TCGGCGCGAAGAAGGCGGCCTACGAGCGCCACGGCCTGCCCGAGCTATGGCTGGTGGACACGGCCGCGGAGGCCGTTCTGGTCTTCCGCCGCTCGCGGCCCGGCGCCTTGACCTTCGACGTCGCGCTCGAGCTCGACCGCGAAGCCGTGCTCGAATCGCCGCTGCTGGTGGGCTTCGCTCTCGCTGTCGGCGAGCTCTTCCCGGCCGGATAGCGCCCCCTCGGGGGCAGTCGCCGGCCTCCCACGGAGTCGCGCCAACCGGCTCGTCCCTGCCCTGGGTCCGCAACGCCGGCCCCGCGCGCGAGTTGTAAACGACCATGCGCCACGCTCCAAGGCCTGCGAGGACGGTCTACACCGTGGCGCTCGCAGCGCTCATCGCGCTGATCGTCGCACCGGCCGCCGCCCAGGCCGCCACGAAGCCCTCCAACGGCGCCATCGCCTTCTCGGGCAAGCGCGCCGGCAGCCTCGCCATCTACACGCGCGAGTCCAACGGCACCGGGCTCAGGGTCATTCCCACCACCGGAAGGTCGAACCACCCGGCCTTCTCGCCCCGCGGCCGTCGCGTGGCCATGACTCGCTACGGACCCTTCGGCGCCCAGGTCTGGCTGCAGTACACCGATGGCAGCGGCCAGCGGCCGCTGACCAGCGGGCCGGCCGACACCATGCCCAGCTGGTCGCCCGACGCGACGACGATCGCCTTCGCGCGTGGGCCCAAGGGCCGGCGCGATCTGTACCGGATCTCCGCCGACGGCACCGGTCAGGTACGCCTCACGCTGAGCGCTCGCGACGACGAGGCCCCCGACTGGTCTGTCAGGAACCAGGTCGCCTTCGTGCGACGCAATGCCAAGAGCAGCGACATCTACTCCGTCGGCCCGGCCGGCGGCGCCCCCAAGCGACTGACCCGCAGCCCGGAGAACGACCTGGCCCCGGCTTGGTCGCCCACGGGCCGCACGCTGGTCTACTCCAAGGGCAGGGCGGGCAAGCGCGACCTCTACACGCTCACCGCCGACGGCAGGCGCGCGCGCCGGCTCACCGCCGTCAAGGGCGACGAGGGGGAGCCCACCTTCTCGCCCGACGGGACGCGGGTGGCCTTCACCCACACCTACCGGCACAAGCGGCGCGTGTTCATCACGAAGGTCGGGGGCCGGCCGCTGCGGTCGCTTCCCGCCCGCAGCCGTCGCGTGCGGCGCTTGACCGCGTCCGGGTCGGCCCCAAGCTCCCCCAGCTGGCAGCCCGCGAACCTGGACCCGGTGATCGCGGCGGGGGGCGACATCGCCTGCGACCCGGCCTCGCCCTTCTTCAGCGCCGGCGTGGGAGTGCCGGGCAAGTGCCGCCAGAAGCTGACCTCCGACCAGCTGCTGCGCATGGACCTCAGCTCCGTGCTGGTGGTGGGCGACTCGCAGTACGAGAACGGCACGGGGGACGCCTACCGCCAGTCCTTCGACCCCAGCTGGGGTCGGGTCAAGTCGCTGATCCGCCCGGTGCCCGGCAACCACGAGTACGACACTCCGCAGGCGGCCGGCTACTTCGACTACTTCAACGGGCCCGGCGTGCGCACCGGACAGGCCGGCGACCGCGCCCAGGGGGGCTACTACTCCTACGACATCGGCTCGTGGCACGTGGTGGGGCTGAATTCGGAGTGCGCGAACATTCCTGGTGGCTGCGGGCCCGACTCCACCCAGGTGCGGTGGTTGCGCGCCGACCTGGCCGCCCACCCGACCCGCTGCACGCTGGCCTACTTCCACGGGCCCCGCTTCACCTCGGGTCGCTACGGCGACGAGTCCGAGGACGTCAAGCCTTTCTGGGATGCCCTCTACGCGGCCGGCGCGGACGTGGTGGTATCAGGGCACGAGCACTTCTACGAGCGCTTCGCGCCTCAGACCCCCGACGGCGCTCCCGACCCGGCGCGCGGCCTGCGCCAGTTCACCGTGGGCGTCGGCG
Organism: Thermoleophilaceae bacterium; assembly: GCA_037720995.1. GTDB lineage: Bacteria > Actinomycetota > Thermoleophilia > Solirubrobacterales > Thermoleophilaceae > JAAYBF01. The sequence continues at coordinate 683 of JBBJOH010000268.1, read as the reverse complement.
GCAAGGGCGCGCACCCGTTCGTAACCCAGGCGCCCAACAGCGAGGCGCGCGACAACCGCGTGCTCGGCGTCGCGGCCTTCACCCTGGGCGAGGGTCGCTATGACTGGCGCCTGGTGCGCGCTCCCAACGGCGCAACCACCGACTCGGGGTCGGGCGTCTGTCACTGAGGCGAGGTCAGTCGGTGTCCATGCGAGGCGCCGCTAGGTCGAGACCACATGGGCCGGCTCTTCGGCCGCCCGGCGACGCCTGGTGCGGGTCGTGGCCGCCACCACCGCAGCGATCGCGCCGGCCAGCGCGAACACCGCGCCCAGCGCGAAGGCGCGGTCGAACCCACCGGTGAGGGCCTCGGCCCGGGTTGCTCCGGCGGCCAGGTCCTCAGTCCGCGCGGTGGCCACGGTGGCCAGGACCGCCAGCCCCAGCGAGCCGCCCATCTGCCGCGAGGTGTTCACCAGGCCCGAGGCCAGCCCGCTCTCGCCGGCGTCCACGCCGCTGGTGGCCGCGATCGTGACCGGTACGAAGGAGAAGCCGATCCCGGTCGCGCACAGCAGTGAGGGCGCCAGCACGTCGGCCAGGTAGCTCCCGGCGGGGTCGATCCGGGTGAACAGCAGCATCCCGGCCGCGACCATCGTCATGCCGGCGGCCAGCAGCCCCCATGGACCGCGGCGAGAGACCAGCGGCCCGGC
>JBBJOH010000267.1:0-2626 GCA_037720995.1 Thermoleophilaceae bacterium | reverse complement strand
CGGGCCGTGACCGTGAGCACGCCGAAGGCGACCGCGGCCACGCCGAGGAGGACCGTGAGCACTCGGAGGGCGACCGCGACCTCGCCGGGGACGACCGAGAGCACTCGGGAACCGACGACCTCACCGGCGCGAGGCGCCGGGGCGTCGGGATCGAAGAGCTGGAGAACGAGATCAAACGCGCCCGCCGGGAAAGCGACAGCAGGCTCGTAGCAGCCTTCATAGACGTGGACGGGCTCAAGGCGGTGAACGACATTGAGGGCCACAACGCAGGGGACGCCCTCCTCCGTCACATTGCGGAACGGATCAGGCGCCAAATGCGGTCGTACGACCTGTTCGTGCGACTCGGCGGCGACGAGTTCCTGTGCGCGCTGCCCAATGTCACGCTGGTCGAGACACAAGCGCGCTTCGATCGTCTGCGCTCGGACTTGGCGGGCTCCGGAAGCCCGGTCAGCATCGGCTGCGCCGAGCTGCGTGACGGCGACTCTGCAGACGACTTGGTCAATCGGGCCGACGGCGCCCTGCTCGCGAGTCGCGGAACCAGCCGCCGCGCGTGAACCGGGCTAGTCAAGAGACGCTGGCGACGTCGCACGACTCCGGCGCGGATAGTCCCGACGGCCCACCGACGCGAGATTGGTGCTCTGCGCGCCACGCTCTGAGCCTTTGAGAAGGTGCGGGTTGCGGCGTTGGCGTTCGCTGTCAGCGAATGCCCTCGGGCGCCTCGCGCATGTCGGGCAGCTCGCGCGGGCGCACCCGCTGCCAGACGAAGGCCGCGACCAGCAGCAGCACGCCGAGGCCCACGAACGAGACCACGCGGTAGAGCGAGGTGAGGGTGGCCAGGTCGAACATGAACACCTTGGCCACCGCCGCCAGCAGGAGACCGAGGGCAGCCAGGCGCAGCGGCCGGATGTCGCGCACGAGCCCCGCGACGATGCCTCCCAGCCCGCACAACGCCCACAGACCGCTCAGCAGCACCTGGCCCTGCTGGCGCACCGGCAGCTCGAGCACCGCAGCCTGCGCCGCCGCGCCGTCGGGCTGGAATGGCGTGACCACCAGGACCGAGGCCAGGTAGAGCGACACGACCGCGATGCCGCCGATCATCCATGGGCGTCCGTCTTCGGGCACGTCGAGCCGGGCCATCAGGCCCGCCGCCCCGCACACGGCGAGCAGCGCCGCGCTCGCCATCAGGGGCTCGGCCAGGCCGATCCCCAGGGCCACCGGCGGGGCCAGCCAAAGACCGAGGACGAAGGCGAGCCCGAGGTTGGCCGCCGCGGCGCCCGCGGCGACGCGGTCGCCATCGCGCCGGGCCAGGACCGCCAGCGCCGCCGACTCGGCCGCGAAGGCCAGGATGAGGGCCAGGCCGTCGAGCGTGATGGCGGTCAGGTAGCCGACGGCCAACAGGCCGGCCACGTCCAGCGCGGTGCGCAGGCCGCCCCGGTCCTCGTCGGCCAGACGGCCGGAGGCGAAGCAGGCGGCAGCCAGCCCGACCAGCGCGCCCACCGAGGCAAGCGACGCCGAGCCGCCGGAACCGATCAACTCGGGCGAGGCATCGGAGGTGAGCACCTGGACTATCGCGAGGGCCAGATGCCCACCCAGGCCGATCGAGGCCATGGCGCCCTCGTGGCCCGGCTCGCGATGCTGCTTGACCAGCAGGGCGAAGCCGACAGCCGTCGCCGCCCACCCGATCGTGCGCGCGGGCCCATCGACCGTCGCCGCGAAGGCCACGTTGCCCAGCACGGTTCCCGCCGAGAGCGCCAGCAGCGTCAGGTCGCGCGGCAGGGCCTCGCGGCGGCTCGCCGCCAGGCCGGCCACCAGATGCGCCCCCGCAAGGCTCCACAGGAAGACGGTCGCAGTGTTGTCCCCGGCGGCGGCGCCGAGGGCGAACCAGCCGCCGCAGCCGAGGGCGAAGGCGTTGAGCACGAGCAGGAACGCAGACGAGGCCGCGAGCTTCTCGCGGCGCTCGCGCACCTCGTGGCCCACCGCGGCGAGCGCGCCCAGGGCTCCGAACCCGATCAGCACGCACAGCACCTGCAGGGTGCTCTGGTGGTGGTCGACGAGGAAGAGCGCCCACTGCACAAGGGCGAGACAGACGGTGCCCACCGACAGCCAGCGCCAGCCCTGGTGGACCAGCACCGCCACCGCGGCGGCCCCGGCCACGAACAGGACGAGAAGCGAGATCCCCTCGGCGTCCCCGCCGGCCAGCACCGGGGCGAGCATCGCCCCGAGGATCCCCAGGGCGGCGATTCCCTGTGACTCCCACCGGACCGCGAGCCACGTGGCCAGCGAGCCCGTGGCCACGGCGATCACCAGCGCCGCGCTCGCGGGAATCAGGTCGTACACCTGCGAGGCCACGACGGCCACGGCGAACATCGCCGCGATGCCGGACGAGAGGGCCGCCAGCGCCGCATCCGTGCGCCCGCGGCGCTCGTGCAACCAGACGCCGGTGACGATCAGCACACCGGCCGCCGCGCCGGCCATCAGGGTCCGGGCGCCCTCGCCGACCCAGCCGTTCGAGATCGCCAACGCCATCAGGAGGGCCAGGCCGATCAGCACGGCTGCTCCTCCCAGCCAGGCGAGCACCCGGCCGCCGAGCAGATCCTCGAGGTCGGGGAGATCGAGCGCAGGCCTG
>JBBJOH010000022.1:0-10116 GCA_037720995.1 Thermoleophilaceae bacterium | reverse complement strand
CCGTGGCCCTTGCCCGGCGGCCTGCCGTGGCCCTTGCCCCGCCCATTCCCCTTGCCCTTGCCTCGGTTCTTGCCTGAAGGCCGAACATCGTTCTGGACCGGGGTGTTGTCCTGGGCCGGGGTGTTGCTCTGGGCCGGGGAGTTGTTCTGGACGAGGGGATTGCCCGGGGCCGGGGCCTGGGCCTGGGCGGTGTGCGGAAACTGGACGTTGTCTTGAGCTTGCACGCCCTTCTGGGCCCGGCCCTTGCGCTGGCGACCGATGGCCTTAGCACGGCCGCTGTCGCGGCCAGATCGGGCGCCGGAGCGTGAAAGTCGCCCCGGCTTAGATCCCGTCGCCCTGTGCGCGAGCGACGCCGGGGACTGGGGGCGTGGGCGAGCGTCCGATGACGAGGGGGACGCGCCGACGCCCGCGACGGGCCCTGCGACGGCGCCGCCGACAGCCGCCACGGTGGCGGCGGCGACCATGACGTTTGCCATCGTTGCCGCCTTCGCCGGAGCCAACCCGCTGCCGAGCCACGACGCGAGCCTCGGGCGGGCGTTGGCCAGAACCGTCCAGTAGGCGAGCGGACGCCTCCCCGAGTAGCAGCTGCGAAAGGCGCGCACCGCGTCGGGATCGAGCTGGGTGCCGGCATCGGCGGCGAGGATGTCGAGCGCCTTGCTGTGCGCATGTGCATGGCGGTAGGGCCGCGTCGAGGTGATCGCGTCGAAGGTGTCCGCGACCGCGAGGATGCGCGCGCCGATCGGGATTGCCTCGCCGGCCAGCCGATCCGGGTAGCCCGTGCCGTCCAGTCGCTCGTGGTGGTGGCGGACCATCGCGGTCAGCTCGTCGTCACGGAGGGTCGCGACCATCTTCGCGCCGTCCACCGGGTGGCGCTTGATGATCGCGTACTCACCGTCGGTCAGCTTGCCCTCCTTGTGGAGCACCGTGATCGGCGTCTCCACCTTCCCCACGTCGTGCATAGCCCCGGCCGCACGGATCTTGGCGACCTCGTCGCGCGGCAAGCCCATGCGCTTTGCGATGTTCGAGGCGTGCCGGGCCACCCGGCGGGAGTGGCCGTGGGTATACGGATCCCTGGCCTCGAGGCCGGAGGTGAGCTGGGTCAGCAGGCCGGCCTTCTGCTCGTTGGTGAGGCGGCCCCCCGAGATCGCCTGCGGCCGCCCTGTGGTCAGCCCGAGCAGGTCAGCCGCGGCGCTCAGCCGGCGCTCGCTGCGCCAGCGTTGCACCCACCCCCACAGCATGAGGTCGCTGAAGAGCATGTCGCGCGAGTCGGTCCTCTTCTTCCAGAACGCCCCGCCGGCGTACGAGGCCAGGAGGGAGACCGTCACGCCGATGGCCGTCGTTGCCCAGGCAGACGTGACCACGCCTGACCTGCGCAGCCAGAAGACCAGAAGCATGGGCACGCCCACCACGAGGAAGGTGGCCACAAGCACGAGTGGCAGGTGGACGATCAGGTCGCGCTTGCTCTGCTTTCCCACATCACTCCCAGGGTCGACGGCGTGAGCGTGGGTATCGGCCTTCCCACCTGGTACTTGAGCCGACCCGTCGCGACCCTGGACAGCCGGCCAAGCTCACGTGTGGCGCAGTCGGCGGCACTTGCCGCCGTGCGCGGTTGTCCCTGGCCGAAAGGGCGGCTCGCCGGTACGCTCGCGGCCGATGCTCGGACGCTGCACACGCAACGCCGCGGCCGCGGCCATCGCGCTCACGGCCTTGGTGGCCCCGTCGACCGCCCAAGCGGCGACCGCCCCCGCCTGTACCACCAAGAACGCGGCGCTCGCATTCCAGGTCGACCGCAACGCCTTTGGCCGCGACAAGTCGCTTCGGGCCATCGACTTCCGGCCCGCCGGCGGCACGTCAGCCACCTCGACGACGCCGATCTCGCTCACCGTGATGCGCAACGGGGCCGCCCGCACGCTGCGGTTCGACAGCCAGCAGGGCCAGTACCGCTACCGCGCCCGCCGTGGCGAGCAGGCCCGGTTCATGGCCGTCTACCTGGAGGACGGCTCCGGGTACGGGGCCGTCGCCCTGGGTGCCCAGCAGCGGGTCACGATCCCGCTTCCGGTCCTGGGCAGCCTCCCGCCGCTGCTCGGCGCCCTGTTTCCCAACAACGAGATCTCGGTCCTCCTGCCGTCCCTCACGTCCGGCGGCGTCTACGGCTCGAGCGTGTGCGCCCGCGGCCTGCCGCTCACGGTTGGTGAGGGCACCGCGGCCCGCAGGGCGCGCACCCGCCGCGGCTTCTGAAGGAGGTCAAGCCGACCGAGCGGCGCTGAGGGGGTCGGGCACCGACGTGCGCGCCACGTCGGCCGCCTGGTCATCGGGCTTGGTCTGCGACTCGCGCTCTGCGGCCACGCGCCGGCGATAGAGGTCGACCTCGTGCTCGCGCCGCTCGTCGGTCCAGCCGAGCACCCCGCCCATCAGCCGGGCCGCCGGCTCGGCCGCTGTGAGACCGCGGTCGAACGTCTCGGTCGAGATCCGGGTGCGCCTCGCCAGCACGTCGTCGAGGTGCAGCGCGCCCTCGTGTGAGGCGGCGTAGCGAATCTCGGCGCGCAGGTAGTCATCGGCGCCTTCGAGCGGGTCTCCCAGCGCGGGGTCATCGGCTATCTCTGCCAGCAGGTCGTGGACGGCGGCCCCATAGCGCCCCAGCAGATGCTCGATGCGCTCCACGTGCAGATCGCTCTGGCGGGCCAGGCGCGTGCGCTGATTGAACAGCACGTGGTAGCCCTCCGCGCCCAGCAGCGGCGTGGTCTCGGTCGCCGAGGGCGGCACCTTCTGGTCCAGGCCCCGCACGGCGGCGTCCACGGCGTCGCGGCCCATGACCCGGTAGGTGGTGTACTTGCCGCCGGCCACCGAGACCAGCCCCGGGGCGGGGGATGAGACGCTGTGCTCGCGGCTGAGCTTGCCGGTGCCCTCGCTCTCGTCGGCCAGCAGCGGTCGCAGGCCCGCATAGACGCCCTCCACGTCCTCGTGCGAAAGGGGGCTGGCCAGCACGGAATTCACCTGGTCGAGCACGTAGTCGATGTCGGTGAAGGACGCGGCCGGGTGGGCCTTGTCCAGCTCCCAGTCGTGGTCGGTCGTCCCGATGATCCAGTGGCGACCCCAGGGGATCACGAACAGCACGCTCTTCTCCGTGCGCAGGATCAGCCCGGTATCCAGCTGCACGCGGTCGCGCGGCACGACGAGATGGATGCCCTTCGATGCACGGACCCTGAGCTTGCCGCGCTCGCCCACCAGCTGCTGGACATCGTCGGTCCATACGCCGGCGGCGTTGATCACCTGACGCGACCTGACCTCGATCTCCTCCCGTGACTGCAGGTCGAGCACGCGCACGCCGGTTATCCGCCCGGCCTCACGCAGGAAGCCGACCACCGGGGCGTTGCTCGCCACCGCGGCGCCGTAGCGGGCGGCGGTGCGGGCCACGGTCATGGTGTGGCGCGCGTCGTCGACCTTGGCGTCGCAGTACTGGATCGCCCCGATCAGCGCGTCGGGGTCCAGGCCGGGCGCGATGCGCAGGGCCTGGCGCCTGGTCATGTGACGGTGCCGGTGCAGTCCCCTCGAGCCGCCCAGCGTGTCGTAGGCCAACATGCCCGCGCCCACGTAGACGCGCTCCCATAGCCGCCGGGTCAGCGGATACAGGAAGGGCACGGGGCGGACCAGGTGGGGGGCGATCACGTTGAGCAGCAGGCTGCGCTCGCGCAGCGCCTCGCGCACCAGCCCGAGCTCCCCCTGCTCCAGGTAGCGCAGGCCGCCGTGGATCAGCCTGCTCGACCGGCTGGAGGTGCCGGAGGCGAAGTCACGGGCCTCGACCAGCGCAACGCTCAACCCGCGGCTGGCCGCGTCCAGCGCGCTGCCCGTGCCGGTGGACCCGGCGCCGATCACCACGATGTCGAAGGTCTCGCCCGCCATCCGCTGGAGGTCGGCGGCTCGCTGGGCGAGGTTCAGCCGGTCGGGCATCTGGATCAGCCTAGATGCGCGCGTGAAGTAGAAAGGCGCCATGGCCAAGTACATCGCCGCGATAGACCAGGGCACCACCAGCTCCCGCTGCATCCTGTTCGACTCCGACGGCCAGATCGTGCACTCAGATCAGCGCGAGCACGAGCAGATCACGCCCCGGGCCGGCTGGGTGGAGCACGACGCCACCGAGATCTGGCGTCGCGTGCGCGAGGTGATCGGCGGTGCGCTGGCCTCGTCGTCCGCCGAGGCCGAGGACGTGGAGGCCATCGGCATCACCAACCAGCGCGAGACCGCGCTGGTCTGGGACCGCAACACCGGTGAGCCGGTCTACAACGCGATCGTCTGGCAGGACACGCGCACCGCCCCGCTGGTGCGCGAGCTGGCCGGCGACCAGGGTGTGGACCGATTGCGCGACGTGGTCGGCCTGCCGCTGTCCACCTACTTCTCGGGCCCCAAGGTCAGATGGATCCTGGACAACGTCGGCGGCGCCCGCGAGCGGGCCGAGGACGGCGACCTGGTTTTCGGCACCATGGACACCTGGGTGCTGTGGAACCTGACGGGCGGCACCGACGGCGGGGTGCACGCCACCGATGTGACAAACGCCAGCCGCACGCTGCTGATGGACCTGGGGACCCTCGACTGGCACGAGCCGGCGCTGGAGCTGATGGGCATCCCCCGGTCGATGCTGCCCGAGATCCGCTCGTCCTCCGAGCTCTACGGCGAGGCGAAGGGCACCGCCCTGGGCGGTCGGGCGGTGGCGGGGATCCTCGGAGACCAGCAGGCGGCGCTGTTCGGCCAGACCTGCTTTGCCGAGGGCGAGGCCAAGAACACCTACGGCACGGGCTCCTTCCTGCTGGTGAACACCGGCGAGGAGGTGGTCCACACCCCCAAGCTGCTCACCACCCCCGCGTACAAGCTGGGGAACGAGCCCGCCAGGTACGCGCTCGAGGGGTCGATAGCCGTGACCGGGGCCCTGATCCAATGGCTTCGCGACCGGCTGAAGATCATCCCCGATGCCGCTTCGGTGGAAGAGCTGGCCCGCAGCGTGGACGACAACGGCGGGGTGTACTTCGTGCCCGCCTTCTCGGGGCTGTTCGCGCCGCACTGGCGCGACGACGCGCGCGGGGTGATCTGCGGACTCACCGCCTACGCCGGTCAGGGACACATAGCCCGGGCGGCCCTCGAGGCCGCGGCGTGGCAGACCAAGGAGGTCGTCGATGCCGCCAACGACGTGGCCGACGTGCCCTTCGCCGAGCTGCGGGTGGACGGCGGCATGACCGCGAACGAGCTGCTGATGCAGTTCCAGGCCGACGTGCTCGATGTGCCGGTCATCCGTCCCGCGGTCACCGAGACCACGGCCCTGGGCGCCGCCTACGCCGCCGGCCTGGCCGTCGGGTTCTGGTCCGACCAGGGCGAGCTGAAGGAGCGCTGGGTGCAGGACAGGCGCTGGGAGCCCCGGATGGCCGCCGACGAGCGCGAAGCCGGCCTGCGCAAGTGGCGCAGGGCCGTGGAGCGCTCGCTGGACTGGGAGGAGTAGGCGCGTGGGGGGCCATGTCCCGCCGTTACAACTCAAGCCCTTGGGTTGCGCCGCCGATCCAGGGGGTGATGGCCGGAGGATCCACCCAGCGCCCGCGGGTCGTAGCGCTCAAGCTCATCCTGACCGTCCTCGTGCCCGCGCTCGTGCTGGCGGTGCTGCTGGGCAAGAGCGTCTCCAGCACGGCGGGCGAGCAGGCACGGTTGCAGGCCGAGCGCCACGCAGACCTGGCCGCCCGGGCCCTCGGCGAGCACCGGCTGGCCCGCGCGGCGGCGCGGCGGCGGCCTTCGCGGGCCACTCGAAACCGGATCTCGCGCTCTCTGAAGACGCTCGCTTCAGGAGAAGGCGTGATGGTGATTCGCGTGCTCGACTCGGGCGGGCACGTAGCCTTCTCCAGCCGGACGAGCGAGCGCGGCGGCTCGCTGTCGGCCTCGGGCCTGAGCGAGGCCCTGCGTGGCCGTCCTGCTACCGCCAAGGCGATGCAAACGGGCCGGAAGGCGATCGATGCCTTCGTGCCGCTGCGCAAAGCCGCGGGGCGCCGGCCCTCTGCGGTCCTGCAGATGGAGATGACAGCCGACCCGTCGGAGTCCTCGGCCGGCGGCGACACGCGGCGCCTGTACCTGATCCTGATCGCGGGCCTGGCCGTGTTGTGCGCGGGCCTGCTGCGCGCCATGACCGGCGCTTCGGCGCGGATGCGCGACCGGGCCGCCGCGAACGAGCACCAGGCGCTGCGCGACCCGCTCACCGGCCTGCCCAACCGCGAGCTGTTCAACCGCATGATCGATCGCGCGCTGGCGGACTGTCCCCGGGACGGGATGGCCGCCGTGCTGTTGATGGATCTGGACCGCTTCAAGGAGATCAACGACTCGCTGGGCCACTTCAACGGCGACCTGGTGATCGAGCGGGTGGGCAAGCGGTTGCGCACGACGCTGCGCGAGGGGGACGTGGTCGCCCGCCTGGGTGGCGACGAGTTCGCGATGCTCCTGCCCAGCGTGCAGGCCAAGGACTCGGTGACCGGCGCGGCCCAGCGCATCCATGACGCGCTGGAGGAGCCCTTCACCGTCGGGGGCCTGGCGCTGAAGGTCGAGGCCAGCATCGGCGCAGCGCTCTATCCCGGCGACGGGGACACTGCCGGCAAGCTCCTGCAGGCCGCCGACGTGGCCATGTACACGGCCAAGAAGGCCCACTCGGGCCACGAGTTCTACTCGGCCGACCAGCACCGGTACACGCCGGCGCGTCTGGGCCTGGTGGCCCAGCTCGACCGGGCCATGGAACAGCACGAGCTGGTCCTGCACTATCAGCCCAAGGCCCGCCTGGCGACGGGAACGGTGGAGGGTGTGGAAGCGCTGGCGCGGTGGAATCACCCCACGCGCGGCCTGCTCTTCCCCGACGAGTTCATCCCCGTCACCGAGCACACCTCGATGATCCGGCCGGTCACCGTGCACCTGCTGGAGACGGGGCTGGCGCAGGTGCAGGAGTGGAGTGCCCGCGGGCTCCAGCTCGACGTGGCCGTGAACCTGTCCGCCCAGCTGCTGCTGGACCTTCAGCTTCCGTACGAGATCGGGCGCATGCTCTCGCGGATCGGAGCCCCACCGGAGCGGCTCGAGGTCGAGATCACCGAGAGCGCGATCATGTCCGACCCCCGGCGCGCGCGGCGGGTCCTCGACAGCATGCGCGAGATGGGAGTGCGCGTGGCCATCGACGACTTCGGCACGGGCTACTCCTCGCTCGTGTCGCTCAAGCAGATGCCGGTGAGCACAATCAAGGTGGACAAGTCGTTCGTGATGAACATGGAGAACGACGCCGACGACGCCGCGATCGTGCGCTCGACGATCGGCCTCGGACACAACCTGGGCCTGCAGGTGGTGGCCGAGGGGGTGGAGAGCCATCGCGCATGGGAGCAGCTGGCCGGCATGGGTGCCGACATAGCCCAGGGCTACTACCTGAGCAAGCCGCTGGCACCCGCACAGTTCGACATCTGGCTCTCGGCCTACCAGGACATGTTCGGGCGGGGCGCCGAGGAGGGCCTCAGCGGCGCTTGGCCGGGCGGGCGACCCGCACCAGCGCGGAGCGCTTGAGCGTGCGCCGGTCAGAGCGGATCAGCACCTGCGCGCGGTAGGTGCCGGCTCGGGCCCGGCGCAGCTTGCCGCGGCTCGAGATGCGGCCGTCCCATCGCGCGCGCAACTGCTTGGACCCGGGCGCCAAGCAGGCGTTGCGCAGCACGCGGACGGTCCTGCCCTTGCGCCGGATGCGCACGAGCAGCCGGGCGCGCTGGCCCAGGCGCACGCGCGCCACCGTCAGCCGTCTCCCGGGACGCAGGCGCTTGGCACCGTAGGCCTTGGCCCGGCGCACGATCCGGCCGCGGGCGCTGGCCACCGATACCGGCTTGGCCGTCGTCTCGAAACCGGAGGTGATCCTCACCCGGGCTCTGCCCGAGCAGGCAGCCCTGAAGCCGCCGTCCTCGGTCTGGGTCTTGGGATCGCGGCGCGGGTCGTCCCCCCGGGAGGCCACGGGGGCGACCACCTGGGGATCGCTGGTGGTGAAGATCCGGGCCGGCACCGGCACGGCGTCCAGCGGAGTGGTGGTGGGCGCGCTCTGCGCCGGGCGGATCGGGTCGCGCAGCTCCAGGCTGGGGACCATGGCCGGATCCTCGAACACCGGCTGGCGCCCGAAGGCGTCGTAGTGGGCGCCGGCGCCGGCCCTGAGGTGGCGCGGGCCCTCCAGGCGGATGCCGTCCTTGACGAAGATCGGCACGGTGTCGGTGGTCACGCGGCCTCCGTCGGCTCTGAGCAGCCGGAAGCCATGCCAGTAGCCGTGGTCGGTGCCCACCGGGCCGGTGGTGTACAGCTCGCCGCCCGCCCCACCGTCGATGTAGTACTGCACGCCCCCGCGGCCCTTGTAGAGGAACTGGCCCTTGATGTGGCCGAGCATCACGCCGTCCACTCCGCCCTGCTCGGCCGCCTCCTCGAAGCGCATGTTGTCGAGGGCGCCGGTGCCCAGCCCCTTGCCCATGACGTGGTTGAAGGTGGTGGGGTCGGCGTAGCTCTGGTCACGCGGATCGCGTGTGGGTATGTGCATGACCACGAACACCTGCTTGCCCTGCGCGCTCGCGTCCGAGGCGCTGCGGCGCATGAAGTCCAGCTGCGTGCGGTTGCCCTGGGCGTCGGGAAAGGGTGGGTTCTGGCTGGAGTCGCAGTCGGCGATGCCCCAGCACGAGTTGTCGACGAAGATCACCCGCACCTTCTCGTAGTCCACGAAGTAGTGGGAGGAGGCGCCGGGCGGGTCGTCGGCCGGTCGGCCTCGCTGGGCGAAGCCGGATGCCTTGTAGGGGGCGGCGTCCCCGAAGGGGTAGGGGCGGTCGGAGAACACCTGCTTGTAGTTGGTCAGGTCGCCCTGCACGCCGGGCGTCAGCAGCCCCGCCGTGCCCGGGGGCACGCCCGGCGGGGTCTTGCGGTCGTGGTTTCCCACGGCGGCGAAGAAGGGGATGCCGGCACCGTCGTAGGGGGACAGGGTCTGCTTCCAGCGCTGAAGCTGGTCGACGGTGCCGTCGTCGTTCTTGTCGCCGGAGGTGGTCACCAGTGCGGGCTTGTAGCGCGCGCTCTCCTCCACGACCTTGGGCAGCAGGGTGGGCCCGTCCGCGTCGTGCAAGTGCTCCTCGCCGTAGTGGACCATCAGCGTGCCCTGGCCGGTGGCGGGCGGCCACGGCCTGCTCGCGGTGTCCGCCCGCGCCGCGGAGGGGGTGGCCGCGAGGGTCAGCAGGGCAATCAGGAAGAGGCAACGTCGCATCGGCGGGCCAGCGTGACCTACCTCCGCCCAACCCGCAAGAGGCAGCGGTGATGAAGCTGTTAACGGCTCAGGCCGAGCAGCACTCCTCGCCCCGCCACGAGCCGAGCCCCTCGCGCAGGGCCACCCCGGCGATGCCCAGGGCCACCAGCGGATCGAGCCACCACAGGCCCAGCAGGGCGTTGCCGAGCAGCCCGAGCAGCAGGCCCGCGGCCAGGTAGCCGCACAGGACGTTCTGCGTCCCCTCGCCGCGGGTGGCGGCCGAGTGAAGCTCCTCGCCGATCCGCCGCTTGGCCGCCCCCAGCAGCGGCATGCCGATCGCGCTGGTGAGCGCCAGTCCTATCCCGAGCCAGCTCGGGTCGGCGTGCTGACCGTCGATCAGGCCCCGCAGCGCCTCGAAAGCGACGTAGGGAGCGAGCACGAAGAACTGGATGGCCACGAGCTTCTGGGCCCGCCGCTCGGCGGCGTGCGAGAACATCCGTGAGCCGGTGAAGCGCCAGATGATCACCACGCTGGCCATGCCCTCGATCGCGCTGTCGGCCCCGAAGCCGATCAGGGCCGCCGAGCCGGCCATGACGCCCGCGAGGATCGCCACGGCACCTTCCGCGCCGATCCAAATCAGGCTGAGCCAGGAGAGCAGCCGGGCGCGGTGGGCGAGAACGCCGTGACGATCGTGGATGCCCTCGACGACACCGGCATCCATGCCGGTCTCGTGGATGCCCTCGACGACACCGGCATCCATGCCGGTCTCGTAAACGGCGGCGGCGTCGCCTATCTGGCGGGTCGGTCCAAGCGTGTGTGCTTCCACTTCGCTCAGGCTAGGTGCGGCCCTCTGCCAAGCCAAGAAGGCG
>JBBJOH010000266.1:0-2633 GCA_037720995.1 Thermoleophilaceae bacterium | reverse complement strand
GGCCTGTCCGACATCGGCTCACTGATGGTCTCGTGCGTGGTGCCCGCGCTGGCCCAGGAGTACGACCAGCTCGTGGTCCGCTACCTCGACGGGCGCGGGGCCCTGGTGGGGCCGTCGATGAGGACCGGCATGCCGATCCTCATCGACAACCCGCACGAGCTTGGAGCCGATCGTCTGGTCAACGCCGTGGCCGCCTACGAGCGGATCGGGGCGCCGTGCATCGCGGTCGATTTCGGTACCGCCGTGAACTACGACGTGGTGTCGGGCTCGGGCGAGTACCTCGGCGGGGTGATCGCTCCCGGAGTCGAGATCTCGCTGGAAGCCCTTTCGGCGCGGGCCGCGGCCCTTCCCCGGGTGCGTCTGGGCGCCCCACCCTCGCCGATCGGCCGCAGCACGATCGAGGCGGTCCAGTCCGGGGTGGTCTACGGCTACGCGGGGCAGGTCGACGGGTTGGTCGCGCGCCTGCGAGAGGAGATGGGCGAAGAGGCTACGACGATCGCCACAGGGGGACTCGCGGAGGTGATCGTGCCCCACTGCGAGCAGATCGACGAGGTGGACGACCTGCTGACGTTGCAGGGCCTGAGGATCATCTTCGAGAGAAATAGATCTTGAGGCCATCCGGGCCTCGCTCTCGAGGGCCATGAGGACATCCCGTCCCCGTGAACGGGCGGCTGCGCCGCCCTGGGCATAGCTAGCCTCTTGCCGGTGCTCCTCGCCAACGTCCTGTCGCCTCTGATCAACGTCGAGGAGTGGGTGCTCGAGCGGCTGCACGACATCGGCCTGGGCTGGGGGCTGGCCATCGTCGGGCTGGTGATTCTCGTCCGCCTGTGCACGCTCCCGCTGGTGATCCGCCAGTTTCGCTCCCAGCGAGAGCTGCGCGAGCACATGCCCGAGATGCGCAAGCTCCAGCAGCGCCACAAGGACGACAAGCAGCGCCTCCAGCGCGAGATGCAGGCCTACTACCGCGAGCACGGGATCAACCCGCTGGCCTCCTTCGCGCCGCTGCTGGTGCAGATCCCCGTGTTCATCTCGCTCTACTACCTGATGCGCCAGGACGTGAAGAGCGGGCTGTTCGGCAGCGACGGCTTCCTGTTCATCCCCCACCTGACCGAGAAGCCGGTGGGCGCGGTGCTGGTGACCCTCGTGCTCGCCTACCTGGTGTCGCAGATCACGGGCAGCCTGGTGGCCACGCGCGCCATGAAGGGCGGCCAGAAGGGGTTGATGCTGGCGCTGCCGCTGCTGTTCGTGAGCGTGGTCGCCCGCTTTCCCGCCGGCCTGGCCGTCTACTGGATCACCACCAGCCTCTGGACGCTGGGCCAGCAGCTCGTGATGTGGCGCCTCCAGCCCAAGCCCGAGCCCCACGGGCGCCGGCGCTGAGAGCCCCGATGCGCTCGTTGACGGATCCCTGGACGCTCGCCGGGCACGAGCTGCCCAATCGGCTGGTGCTGGCACCCTTGGCCGGAATCGGCAACTGGTTCGTGCGGCTGCAGGCGCGACGCTACGGGGCCGGCTTCGTGGTGTCGGAGATGGTCTCGAGCTTCGGCCTCAAGCACGGCAACGAGCGCACGCTGCGCGAGTTCCTGCGCATTCACCCTGATGAGCACCCGGTCTCGATGCAGCTCTTCGGCCACGACGCCGACGTGATGCGCGAGGCCTCCTCGCTCGTGGCGGAGGCCGGCGCCGACGTCGTCGACCTGAACATGGGCTGCCCCGTGCGCAAGGTATGCAAGACCGGCGCCGGGGCCGCGCTGCTCGACGACCCCGACAAGGCGGTGGCCATCGCCAGGGCGGCGGGCGAGGGCAGCGGCCTGCCCGTCACCGTGAAGCTGCGCCCCGGCCAGCGCCCCGGCGACCGCGCCGGTGTGACGCTGGCCCGCAGGCTGGTCGAGGAGGCCGGGGTGGCGGGCATCGCCTTCCACCCACGCCACGCGTCCCAGCAGCACAAGGGCAGCCCGGACTACGAGCTGGCCCGCGAGGTCGTCGAGGCCCTGGAGGTCCCGGTCATCGTGTCGGGCGGCCTGCTCTCCGACGACCGCGCCCAGGAGGCGCTGGACCGCTCCGGGGCCGAGGCGGTGATGCTCGCTCGCGGCTCGCTCGGCAACCCCTGGCGCTTCGAGCGCCTGCTGGGCCGGCGCGACGACGGACCCTCGCCGACCGAGGTGATCGCCGAGCTTCACTGGGTGATCGACCGGGCCGAAGAGCACCTCGGCACCGATCGCGCCGGGCGCTACCTGCGCAAGTTCTACCCCTGGTACGCCGAGCGCCTGCAGATCGCCAAGCCCCTCCACCAGGCGCTGGTGACGGCGTCCGACACCGCCTCCGCCAGGACCGTGCTGAGCGAGATCGCGGGAGCATCCGAGCTGGTCGCAGCGGCCTGACCGAAGCGATTCGGCCCGCGTGCGGCGGTTGCTAGACTGCCGCGGCTCCGAGCCGCTCCAAGCCTCCCCGAAAGCCACCCCTGATGCCCAAAGAGACGCTGCTGACCCCCGAAGGCCTGGAAGAGCTCGAGGCCAAGATCGAGCACCTTTCCAAGGATCGCCGCCGGGAGGTCGCCGAGCGCATCCGCGACGCCCGTGACTTCGGCGACATCACCGAGAACTCCGAGTACGACGACGCCAAGAACGAGCAGGCGA
>JBBJOH010000265.1:0-2635 GCA_037720995.1 Thermoleophilaceae bacterium | reverse complement strand
GCCGCGCCATCATCACCGCCGAGCGCAGAGTGCCGTCGGGACGACGGTAGTGGCTGCGCCGCACGCCTTCTATCTCGAACCCAGCGGCCGAGTAGAGGGAGATGGCCCGGCCGTTGTCGGGAAAGACCTCGAGCTGGACCTTGTGGGCGCCGGTGGTCTGTGCGTGGTCCAGCGCGGCGCGGACCAGCGCCCGCCCACCGCCCCGCCCTCGGGCCGGAGCCAGCAGCCACATGCCCAGGTCGAGCACGCCGTCCGCGCGGGCGGGATGCAGGCCCAAGCAGCCCACCAGCCGCTCGTCGTCTTCCAGGGCGAGCAGCAGGTGATCCTCTCCGATCGCCGCCGCCGTGAACCGATCGACGAGCGAGTCCGCGGGCGTGCCGGCGGGCGTGGCCAGCCAGCGGCCCTCGTCGGCCACCGCCGCCATCCCGCGCGCGAGCTCGGCGGCATCTTGCACGGTGGCCCGGCGCACCTCCATCAGCGTCCCCCCGACGTGGCCGGATAGGACATGGACGCCCTCCTATCCGGCGAGAGCATTCGCGATCCCCACGATCGCCGGCGTGACCAACAGCGCCGGTAGGAAGTTGCCCACCTTCACGTCCTTGAGATCCATCAGCTTGAGAGAGATCCCGATGATGAGGATGCCGCCCGTGCTGGTGAGCGCAGAGAGCGTCTCTCCCACCAGCACGTCGTCGAAGGCGCCCGCGCCCAGCGTGATCGCTCCCTGGACCACCAGCACGCTGACCGCCGAGAGGGCCACCCCCCAGCCCAGCGTGGCGGCCAGGGCCACCGCGGCGAAGCCGTCGAGCGCCGACTTGGTGGCCAGCTGGGTGTAGTCGCCGGTCAGGCCGTCCTCGATCGAGCCGAGCACGGTCAGCGGACCCACGCAGAAGAGCAGCGATGCGGTGACAAAGCCCTCCGACACGCGGGACTGGCCACCGCCCGACACGGCCCGCTGGACGCGATCGCCCAGCCCCTCCAGCCGGCGCTCGATGCCGATCGCCTCGCCGACCAGCCCGCCCACCAACACCCCGCCGAGCACGTAGAGGGGATCCGTGTGGGACCACTCCAGCGCGTTGTCCACGCCGATCACCAGGGTGATCAGCCCCAGCCCGGCTAGTACCCGCTGCTGCAGGCTGCCCGGCAGCCGCGATCCCGCCGTGGTGCCCACCGCCGAACCGATCAGCACGGCGCCGACGTTGATCAGGGTTCCGGTCACCGGCGCAGCATGCCGGACATGCCTCGTGCGGTGCTCGCCGGACCGCCGGTCCGGCTGCGCTCCTACGCAGGGCCTCGTGCGGTGCTCGCGCGATCAATGATCGCGCTGCGCTCCTGGAGGTTCCGCGTCCGCGGCTTCCGGGCACTACGTTCTGGGAGCACCTGGGAAGAGACCGAGGAGGAGAGCAGTGAGCGAGAACCTGGCCCGCATCCTGACCACGGCCGCGGAGGAGAGCCCCGACGGCATCGCGGTCAAGCTCGATGACATCGAGGTGTCCTACTCCGCGCTCGAGGAGGGCAGCGCCAGGATGGCTGCCGTCCTGAAGGACAGAGGGGTGGGCCCGGGCGACCGCGTAGGGCTGATGCTGCCCAACGTCCCCTACTTCCCGGTCGTCTACTACGCCGTGCTGCGCCTCGGGGGCGTGGTGGTGCCGATGAACCCGCTGCTCAAGGGGCGCGAGGTGAAGTTCTACCTCGAAGACCCGGCGGCCGGGGTGCTGGTGGCTTGGCACGACTTCGAGGAGCCCGCCGCCAAGGGCGCCGAGGAGGCCGGGGCCGAGTTGATCCTGGTCAAGCCCGGCGAGTTCGAGCAGCTGCTCGGCGGAGTCGAGGAGCCCCTCCACGTGATGGAGGACAGAGACGCCCAGCAGGACACGGCGGTGATCCTCTACACCTCGGGCACCACGGGCCAGCCCAAGGGCGCCGAGCTCACCCACGCGAACCTGTACAAGAACTGCACGGTGGCGGCCGACGACCTGGGTGAGATCTCGAAGGAGGACCGGCTCCTGGGCGCGCTGCCCCTGTTCCACTCCTTCGGGCAGACCTGCACGCTCAACGCCGGCATCCACGCCCAGGCGATGATCTCGATGATCCCCCGCTTCGACCCCGAGAAGGCGCTGGAGATCATCCAGCGGGACAAGATCACGCTGTTCCAGGGCGTACCCACGATGTACAACGCCATGCTCGCCGTCTCCACCAAGGACGACTACGACACCTCGTCGCTGCGCGTGTGCATGTCCGGCGGCTCGGCGATGCCCGAGGAGGTCATGCGCAAGTTCGAGGAGGCCTTCGGCTGCAACGTGCTGGAGGGCTACGGCCTCTCCGAGACCTCGCCCGTGGCGTCCTTC
Source organism: Thermoleophilaceae bacterium (assembly GCA_037720995.1). Taxonomy (GTDB): domain Bacteria; phylum Actinomycetota; class Thermoleophilia; order Solirubrobacterales; family Thermoleophilaceae; genus JAAYBF01. The sequence continues at coordinate 293 of JBBJOH010000265.1, read as the reverse complement.
AACCACCCGGACAAGCCGAACAAGGCGGGCTCGATAGGCACGCCGATACAGGGCGTCGAGATGAAGCTTGTCGACGACGACGGAGACGAGGTGGACGAGGGCGAGGTCGGCGAGATCGCCATCAAGGGGCACAACATCATGAAGGGCTACTGGAACCGCGAGGAGGCCACCGCCGAGTCGATCAAGGACGGCTGGTTCCTCTCCGGCGACATGGGCAAGAAGGACGAGGATGGGTTCTTCTTCATCGTCGACCGCAAGAAGGAGATGATCATCCGCGGCGGCTACAACGTCTA
>JBBJOH010000264.1:0-2653 GCA_037720995.1 Thermoleophilaceae bacterium | reverse complement strand
TGGCCGCCCAGACTCGCCAGGGCTCCCTCGCCGAAGAGGTGCGCGGGCTGCGCGGCCATCTCGACGGCGCGGCGGGCGCAGCCGGAGCGGCCGGTGACCCCGACGCCGCCGGCGCGGTCGAGGAGTTCTCCCGAGGCTGGGCGGCAAGCCTCGGCGCGCTCGACCAGGCTGCTCGACGGGATGGCCGGCAACCTTGGGGCGGCCGCGGGCGCCTATGCCACGACCGACGCCGGAGCGATGTCGGGCCGCTGATGGCCTTGGAGCCCTTCGCCGGGATCTCCGTGCCACCCGGCGACCCCGGCGGCGTGGACGGCCTGGTGCGCAGCTACGCGGGCGTGGCCTCCAGCCTGCGGAGCTCCGCCAGCCGTCTTCGCGCCTCTCCCGGAGAGATGCCCTCGTGGCAGGGCGCGGCGAGCATCGCGTACATGGGCCTTTGCCTGATCGCGGGCGAGGATGCCGACGAAGCCGCGGCGCGGATGGAGCGGGCTGCCTCGGCGGCCTCCAAGTACAAGGACGAGCTGACCGAGGCCCGCGAGGACTCCAAGCAGGCGATCGAGGAAGCGCGCGACGCCCAGGAGCGCATCGACAAGGCGGAGAAGCTGATTGCCGACGCCGAGGGCCGGCTCGCGGATGCCCGGCAGCGGATCACGGCTGCCTCGACCCGGATGCTTCTCGCCACCGGTGGCGTGCCCTCGGGCGCCGAGGCCGAGCTCGCAGCCGCCAACCGAGACGCCGAGGTGGCGGAGGAGGACATCCGCCAGGGCAGGCGCGCGTTGGAGCGCGCCCAAGAGGACCTCGAGCGTGCCCAGGAGCGAGGCAGGCGAGCCACCGAGCGCGCGAAGGACTCCGCCGGCCTGCTCAGAGCCGCGCTCCTGGCGGCGTCGCCCGGGGCCATCGGTCTGGCGGTGGGCGCGCCCGCCACGGCCCCCGGGGCCTCGGCGGCGGGGCTCGGCGGCGCCTCACCCGAGCAGGTGGCCCAGTTCTTCCGGCGGATCGGGCCGGAGGGCGCCGAGCGCATAGCGGCCACGAGCCCGGAGCTGGTTGGGCCGCTGGACGGTGCGCCCCTGGGTCTGCGCTACGCCGCCAACCGCACGCTCGCCGGGCGGGAGGCCCAGCGCCTCGAGGGCGAGCGGGCCGCCGTGCAGTCCGAGCTGGAGGATGAGCGCGAAGGGGGCATCGGCTTTCCGTCGCTCGTCGCGCCGCTTCCGATCGTGGTCGGGCGAGAGGTGGTGGACCGGCTGACCACTTCCCGTGAGGAGGAGCTCGAGGAGCAGCTCGACAGCCTCGAGGGTCAGATCGACCGGGCCAACGCCTTTTCGGATCCCGAGCGGCAGCTGCTGATGTACGACCCCCGGGGCGACGGGCGGGTGGCCGAGGTGTTCGGAGACCTGAACAACGCCGACCACGCCACGGTGCTGGTGCCCGGCATCGGCAACAGCATGGAGGGCTTCGACGGCGAGCTGCGCACCGAGGCTCAGAACTTCCACAGGGAGGCCGACGCGCGTTCGGGCGGCGAGGCGGCCACCGTCGCGTGGCTGGGCTACGACTCACCCGACGGCTTCACCGACCCCGCGACCTACGAGAACGACAACGCCGCCGCCGGCGGTGAGTCGCTGGCTCGTTCGCTCGACGGGATCAACGCCCAGAATCCGGGGGCGCACACCACCGTGGCCGGGCACAGCTACGGCTCGGTGGTCACCGGCCAGTCGGCCGCCCATCACGGGCTGAACGTGGACGAGGTGGTGCTCACCGGGTCGCCTGGCCCCGGCACGGGTGTGGACCACGCGACGGATCTATCCCGCGGCGGCGAGGCAAGGGTGTGGGCGGCCGCCGCTCCGGATGACCCGGTCGCCAGCCCGCCCGACATCCCGAGCGCGCCGGATATTCCCGGCACCAACGTGGACGACGGCTTGCGCGGTCTGGACCACGGGCTGCGCGAACTGGGTGAGGTACACGGGCCCAGCCCCGCCGAGCCCGCCTTCGGCGCGCGGCGCTTCGATACCGGCCCTCCGCTGGAGCCGCTGATCTCCTCCGACAGCGTGGAAGTGCCCTACGTACGTCCTGGCGACGTCGGGGTGGGCAGCGTCGACGTGCCAGTCGTGACGCCAGGTTTTCCTTTTCCCGAGCTCCACCACATCGAGGTCCCGGTACCGCAGATGGACTCTCCGTCGATCGAGCACGCGGAGGTGCCCTACCCGAGCGACGTGAACCCCAAGTACTACATCGACCAGCACACCACCGCGTACGCCGACCCCCAGACGCTCGCGTTTCGCAACCTCGTGAGCATCGCGCTGGGAAGGCCGGGCGACGTCGTTCCCGCTCCCTAGCCTCCACGATGCGATGCCCCGAGCCCTCCTGCACCGCCTGCTTGCGACCGCCTCGCTCGCCTTCCTGGCCTTGGCGCCGGGCTGCGGCTTGGGTGGCTCGATGAGCTTCGCGGAGATCAAGCGCGAGGTGGCGGGGCTCGTGGACGACACCTACGAAAAGGCACTCGCCGACTTCGCGCCCAGGCGCTTCCCCCAAAACGCCACCCCGTGCCGCGAGGGGCAGGGTGCGGGCGGCGCGACCGGTGACTACGCGCCCGGCGGTGCGCTCGAATTCGATGTGCCAGGAGGCGAGAAAGGCAAGCGCGCAGTCCTGCGCGTCAAGGAGT
>JBBJOH010000263.1:0-2662 GCA_037720995.1 Thermoleophilaceae bacterium | reverse complement strand
CGGCCTGAGCCCCGGTCACGGTCAGATCGCCCACGTCGGCCAGCGGGTCGCCGATTGTGGCCAGCTCCCAGTCGAACACGGACACCAGGCGGGCCGGTGCGTCGTCGGCCACCATCGCGTTGCCGAGGCGGTAGTCGCCGTGGACGATGGTCGACTCGCCGGAGTCGGGCAGGTTGTCGGCCAGCCACTGGCCCACCTCGGACACCACTTCGAGCTCACGCGTCTTGTTGTGCTCCCAGAGGCCGTGGAAGCGGCGCAGCTGGCGCTCGAGGTATCCGCTCGGCTTGCCGAAGCCCTCCAGCCCCGCGGCCCTCCAGTCGACGGCGTGGATCTCGGCCAGCGCGTCCACCAGCTCCTCGCCGATCCGCCCGCGCTCCGGCGGGTTGTCCAGCGCGACCGGGACGTCGCCGGTGATCACCGACCCGCGCACCTCCTCCATCAGGTAGAAGGGCACGCCGCCCAACACGCTCTCGTCCTCGCAGGTGGCCAGCACGCGCGGGGTGCGGGCAGGGGTGCGGTCCAGTGCCTCCAGCAGACGCGCTTCGCGCAGCACGTCGTGGGCCGATGGGGGAAGTGGGGGGCGCGGAGGACGCCTGAGTACGAAGCGATCTTCGCCCCGGCGGATCAGGAACGTCACGTTGGAGTGGCCCTCCCCTGTCCGCTCGGCCTCGATCTCTCCCGCGCCCAGCCCATGCTCGTCCATGAAGGCGGCGAGCGGCTCGCGAACGATCAGCGGCGCCTGGTCCGACCCGGCCGCCTGCTCGGGCGTGTCGGCGATGTCTATGGGCGGCTCATCGATGTCCATAAGGCGGCTCATTCTCCACGACGCGGGAATAGAGTGCCGCGCGTGCGACGCCGCCTCTCGGTCCTGCCCCTCTGCGTTGTCGCGACGCTGCTCGTGGCCGCTCCGGCAGGCGGCGCGCGCACCGCCAACGTGCAGTTCGGCGACTACTTCTACCGAGCGGACCGGGTGAGGATCGACCCCGGCGACACGGTCGCCTGGACCAACGTCGGGGAGATCCTGCACACGGTCACCAGCCGGCGCGGCACCCCCGAGCGCTTTAACTCGGGCAACCAGGACGTGGGCGAGAAGTTCACCAGGACGTTCACCAAGCCCGGCACCTACGACTACCTGTGCACGATCCATCCCGGGTTCATGGAGGGTGTGATCCAGGTGGGCCCGGACACGGTCAAGCCAAAGGTCACCCGCGCCCGGGCGAAGGTGGGCAAGCGGTTGAAGGTCTCCTTCGGCCTCTCCGAGCGCTCGTCGGTCGTGGTTCGGCTCACCAAGGGCGGCAAGACGGTGAAGACCCTGCGCGACAAGAACCTCAAGCGCGGCTCGCGATCGATCACCACCAAGCTGCCGAAGCCCGGCACCTACAGAATCAGCATCCAGGCCACCGACCTGGAGAAGAACCGGTCCCGGACGGCCCGGGCGAAGCTCCGGGTCAGCTGATCCGATCGACGTGATCGATGTTGGCCACGTCGGCCTCGTCCTCGCTCGGCGCTCCCGCGAACCATGAGCTGAGGATCTCCTCCAGCACCGGCCGGCTGGTGCTGCGAAGCGACAGGGCGAGCACGTTGGCGTCGTTCCACATCCGCGCCCCCGCGGCGGTGGCCTCGTCCGTGCACAGCGCGGCCCGGATGCCGGGGACCTTGTTGGCGGCGATCGACGCGCCGGTGCCCGTCCAGCAGCACACGATCCCCTGCTGGGCGCGGCCCTCGGCCACGTCCCGGGCCGCGGCCTCGCTGGCCCAAGCCCAGTCGTCGCGTTCGGCGTCGCTCAGCGCGCCGTGCAGCAGTGGCTCGTGGCCATGCTCGCGGAGGATCTCGACCAGCGCGTCGGCCACCCCGGTGCGCTCGTCTGTCGCTACGGCGATCCGCACGTCAGCGGTCCAAGAGGGGTAGCGGAGCGAGTCGGCGAGTGGGCACGCGGGGATGCTATCCATGCCGCGTGCCGGGGCGTAGCTTTGGGGCATGCCCGAGCTGCCCGAGGTCGAGATCGCCGCCCGGCGCCTGAACGCCGCCGTGACCGGCGCGCGGGTGGAGTCGGCGCTGGCGCCGGGGATGGTGACCATGAAGACATTCGACCCCCCGCTCGACCTGCTGGCCGGCCGGGAGGTCACGGCCGTCCGGCGCCGGGGCAAGATGTTCGTGGTGAAGCTCGGCGACCTGTCGCTGCTGATCCACCTGATGTCGGCGGGCCGGCTGCAGGTGTGGGACAAGCGCGCCTCGCTGCGCGACCGCGCCTCCCGCCTGCTGCTCCGCCTGGAGGGCGGCCGAGAGCTCCGCCTGCGCGAGTTCGGCACCCAGCAGCGGGCGTGGGCCAAGCTGTTGGCCTCAGACGCCGTGGAGGCCGACGCCGCGGTGGCCACGCTGGGGCCGGAGGCCTGGCCGGAGCTGGGCGGAGGGGAGTTCGCCGGGCTGATCGACCAGCCCCACCACCTCCACCCCCTTCTGCGCGACCAGCGCACGATCGCCGGAATCGGGCGCTCGTGGGTGGACGAGATCCTGTGGACCGCTTGCCTGTCGCCGTTTCGCAAGGCCTCCGAGCTCTCGGATGACGAGGCCGCCCGGCTGCGGACGGCTGCCGCCGAGCGGCTGGGAGAGGCGATCGAGCACTACGAGCAGGTGATCGGCGCCACCGTGCCCGACAAGCTGC
>JBBJOH010000262.1:0-2662 GCA_037720995.1 Thermoleophilaceae bacterium | reverse complement strand
AGGAAGGCACGAGCTGGCTCTCGATTCCGAGGGCGGCTCCGGAGGAGACCGCCACCCGGGCTTTCCTGATCCCCATGTACGACGAGCTGGCGGTGGCCTACAAGGACCTGCGGATGATCCGTTCTGGACCGCCACCGGAGAAGGGCCGGATGAGTCGCCCCGTCGTGATCGACGGGAAGTGCGTGGGCAGCTGGCGGCGCACGCTGGCCTCGCGGGAGACCGTGGTGGAGGTGACCCTCTCCACCGAGCTCGACGATCGGCAGACCGAGGCCCTCAAGGCCGTCATCGCGCGCTTCGGCTCCTTCCTCGGGCTCCCGGCCGCCCTGGAGGCCCACGTGGTCGTGTAGACCGGGCCACCGGTAGCGAGCGGGTTGCGGGCCCCAGCCGGACGATCCGCAAGTAGACCGGCCGGGTACTGCCCGGTCGGACCTGCGCCGCCACTAGTCTTCATCCGTTCGATGCCCGAGCCCGTGGACAACGAGGAGGCAGTTGCGCGGGGCCGGGTTTCCATGCTCGCCGGGGGCCGCGAGCAGGAGCTGGTCTTCGCCTTCCCCTTCGACGAGGAGCTCAACCAGGCGGTCAAGCAGCTCCCGCGACGCTGGTTCGACTGGCGCCGAAAGCACTGGCGGGTGCCGGCCGACCCGAGCGCGGCCAAGGCGATCGAGCACGTGCTGGAGCGCTTCGAAGTGCTGGCTCCCGACCCCGAGGTGCTGGCCTGGCTGAGCGACTCGGATCGCTGGCGGGCGCTGGTCTCCGTGCTGGTCCACGAGGGCGAGGGCGCGTTCGTGGTCCGCACCCTCTCGGGCGATCCGCCGAGCGATCTGCGGGGCGCCACCGCGGTCACCGACGACCGCCTGGTGCGGCCCCTCACCGCCGCCGGCGCCGCCGAGATCGGGCGCCTCGACGGCACGGACATGGACTCGCTCGCGCGTACGTGCGTGCGCGAGCTCGAGGAAGGACGCCAACCCCCGGCGGCCGAGCTGACCGTGGAGGTCGGCGAGGACGGCGAGCCCGTGCTGAGGCTGGCCACCGTCTGGGACCACTCGGCGGCGCGCGCCTTCAAGAAGCTCCCCGAGGCGCACCTGGTGGCGCTGCCCGGGCGCTTCTTCAACCGCGAGGCCGCCTGGGGCGTGGCCGTGCCGGCCGACCCCGCGCTGGCGCCCCAGCTGGGCGAGTTCGTGTGGGCCCACCCGAAGGTCCGCCTGGACGAACCCGCCCGCGGGGTGCTGGACGACCTCGCCGACGAGCACGATCGGGCGTCGCGCACCGTGGCCCTCTCCTACGCCCACGACGCCGAGCTCGACCTCGAGCTGGGTGGCGAGCTTCACCCCTTCCAGCGTGCCGGGGTGCGCTACGCGCTGGAGCGGCGCCAGACCTTCATCGCCGACGAGCAGGGACTGGGCAAGACCGTCCAGGCGCTGGCCACGCTGGAGGCCGACGACGCCTTCCCGGCCGTGGTGATCTGCCCGGCCAGCATGAAGCTGATCTGGGAGCGCGAAAGCGCCCGCTGGCTACCCCACCGCTCGGTCGGCGTGCTCAGCGGGCGCACGCGGGCCGGCTGGTCCGAGGAGGCCGACGAGGCCGAGATCGTGGTGCTCAACTACGACATCCTCGAGGCCCATGCGGACCGCCTGCTGGCGCGCAACCCCGAGGCGCTGGTCCTGGACGAGTCCCACTACGTCAAGAACCCCCGCGCCCGGCGCACCAAGGTGGCCGTGGAGCTGGCCTCGCGCCTGCCCGACGACGCCCTGCGCCTGGCGCTGACCGGCACCCCCATCCTCAACCGCCCGGATGAGCTGATCGCCCAGCTGCGGGTGCTCGGCCGGCTGAAGGAGTTCGGCAGCGGCGCCCGGCTGGCCCGCCGCTTCAAGGCGGCCGGAAGCGACGACCGCCTGCACTGGAACCTGCGCGCGCACTGCTACGTGCGGCGCACCAAGAAGCAGGTGCTCCCCCAGCTTCCCTCCAAGCGCCAGGAGACCGTGCCCGTCATGCTCGCCAACGAGGAGGCCTACCGGCTGGCCGAGTCCGACGTGATCGCGTGGCTGCAGACGCTGCCGCTCGACCTGCGCACGATGGATGCCAAGGTGGCGGCCGCCGCGCGCGCCGAGCAGCTCGTACGGCTGAATTCGCTGCGCCAGCTGGCCGCGGACGGCAAGCTGCCCAGCGCGCTGGCCTGGATCGAGGACTTCATGGCCTCCGACGAGCCGCTGGTGGTCTTCGCCGAGCACGTGGCGATCCAGAAGGCCGTGATGAAGCGCTTCCCCGGCGCGGTCCACATCTTCGGCGCGGACTCGGCCGAGAAGCGGCGCGAGGCCGTCGACGACTTCCAGGACGAGGATGGCCCCCGCCTGATGGTGTGCTCGATGAAGGCCGCCTCCCAGGGCATCACGCTCACGCGCGCGTCCAACGTCGCCTTCCTGGAGCTCGACTGGACGCCCGCCCGCCACGACCAGGCCGAGGACCGGCTGCACCGCATCGGCCAGGAGAGCGCGGTGACCGCCTGGTACCTGCTGGCCCCCGACACGATCGACGAGACGATGGCCGAGCTGCTGCAGCGAAAGCGCGGGCTGATCGACGCGATCACCGACGGCCAGGTGCGAGACGAGGAGCGGATGGTCGAGGCCGTGGTCCGCGACCTGCGCGGCCGGCCCTACCGCCACCT
>JBBJOH010000261.1:0-2669 GCA_037720995.1 Thermoleophilaceae bacterium | reverse complement strand
GGCGCACGCCGAGCGACCACCGGCTTGGGCCGGGCCCGGCGACGGGCGGAGCGCAGAGCGCCGACGGCGTCGGCCACCGTGGCCGCGCAGGCGCACAGGCGCGGGAGCAGTGCGCACAGGATCCTGGCGCAGGTCGTGGCGTCGGGCAGGGCACGGTGCACGGCATCCACCTCGATTCCCAGCGAGTCGGCGAGCAGCGCGAGCTTGCGCTGGCGCACGAGCGGGGCGCACCTGCGCGCCAGCGCCACGGTGCACAGCACGGGAGGGTCGGGCCAGTCCATTCCGGCCCGTTCGAAGGCCTGGGCCAGGACACGGCGGTCGAACGGGGCGTTATGGGCCACGAGCACTCGCCCCCGCATCCGCTCGGCCAGCTGGGCAAGCGCCTGGTCGGGTGCAGGGGCGGAGTCGACCATGGCCTGGGTGATCCCGGTGAAGCGCTCGATCCCGCGCGACAGCGGTTGCTGCACCGACACCAGCGACTCCCAGCTCTCGTGCAGCTCCCCGCCGCCGACCAGCACGGCGCCGACCTCGGTCAGCTCGCACCCATCCCCGGCGCGCCCATTGGTCTCGGTGTCCACGGCCAGGTACTCGACAGAGGCCGGCGGCTGTTGCAGCAGCTCCACGGGCCGGGCATCCAAGCGCCTCCGGCGGATGGGCTGCACGCGTTGTTGCGCGCGAAGGGGGGCGAAGGCGTCCTGCCCCGGACCTAGATTGACCAGATGACCCGCTCGGCCACCACCTTCGTCTGCTCCTCGTGCGCGCACGACTCCGCCAAGTGGCACGGCCGGTGCCCGGGATGTGGCGAGTGGAGCACGATGGTCGAGGAGGCGCGCCGTCCCCAGCCGCTCGCGCCCGCCAGGCGGGGGCCGGGAGTCCAGGGCCCGGGCGCTCCGCTGCGGCCAGTCACGCTGCGCAGCGTCCAGGCGCCGCGCATCCCCCGCTTCTCGACCGGCATCGGTGAGCTGGACCGCGTCCTGGGCGGCGGCCTGGTGCCCGGGTCGCTGGTGTTGCTCGGCGGCTCGCCGGGGATCGGCAAGTCGACCATCACCACGGGCGCCCTCGGCCACCTCGCGGGGGCGGGCCGCAAGGTCCTCTACGTCTCGGGTGAGGAGTCCGCCGCCCAGGTCCGCCTGCGCGCCGAGCGGCTCGGCAACGGTGCCCTGGAGATCCCGATAATCGCCGAGACCGATCTGGACACGGTGGTGGCCACCGTCGAGGCCGAGGCCCCGGACGTGTGCGTGATCGACTCGGTGCAGGTGCTCCACGCCGCTGCGCTCACGGGCGCCCCCGGGTCGGTGGGTCAGGTGCGCGAGGTGGCGGGCCGCCTGATGCGCTGCGCCAAGCAACGCGGCACCGCGGTGATCCTCGTCGGCCACGTGACCAAGGAGGGGTCGCTCGCCGGGCCGCGGGTGCTCGAGCACCTGGTCGACTGCGTGCTCTCCTTCGAAGGGGAGCGCGAGCGCACCTACCGCACCCTGCGGGCGCTGAAGAACCGCTTCGGATCGACCAACGAGGCCGGTGTGTTCGAGATGCGCGACGAGGGACTCGTGGAGGTGGAGGACGCCTCGGCCCGGTTCGTGGCCGAGGCCACCCGCGCACCCGGATCGGTGGTGCTGTGCGCCATGGAGGGCTCGCGCCCGCTCCTGGTCGAGGTCCAGGCGCTGGTTGCCCCGACCGAGCTGGTGCCGCCCCGGCGGATGGCCAACGGGGTCGACCGAAACCGGCTGGCGCTGGTGCTGGCCGTGCTGGCCCGCCACGCCGGCATCGCGATCGGGTCGGCCGACGTGTTCGTCTCGGTGGCCGGCGGCGTGCGCGTGGACGAGCCCGGGGCGGACCTGGCGGTGGCGCTGGCCGTGGCCTCGGCCGCGCGGGGAGTGGTGCTCGGCAGCGGCCGGGCGCCGCTGGCCGCCTTCGGCGAGCTGGGCCTGACGGGCGAGCTGCGGCACGCCGCGCACCCCGACCGGCGTCTGGCCGAGGCCAGGAAGTTCGGTCTCGGCCCGGTGCTGCACCCCGGCGAGGGGGTCTGGAATCTGCGCTCGGCGCTGCGCCAGGCTATGCCCGACTCGTCCGCCGACCGGCGCGCCGCGTGAGACACCGGGGTTGCATTCTTGCTTTCCGCATGCTAGAGCCAAATCGCGGGGCATCATCTCCGCGGGTGGCGTACAATCGCTGCAGATGGCCTACGGAGGTGACGATGTAGCGGAGCTCGAGTCACGTCAGGAGCCTCGCCTCGTACGGGCCCTCGAGATGATCGCGCCCGGCACCGCCGTGCGCGAAGGGGTGGACGCGATCGTCCAGGGCCGCACCGGAGCCCTGATCTGCATAGGCGACAACGAGGAGCTGTCCTTCCTCTACTCCGGCGGCCTCAAGCTCGACACCGACTACACGCCGGCGCTTCTGTTCCAGATCGCGAAGATGGACGGGGCGATCATCCTCTCCTCCAACGGCACCAAGATCGGCTGGGCCAACGTGCAGCTGATGCCCGATCCCACGATCCTCTCGCTGGAGACGGGGACCCGCCACCGCACCGCCGAGCGCGTCTCCAAGCAGACCGACGCGCTGCTGATCTGCGTCTCGCAAGCGCGCAGCGTCGTATCGCTCTACCTGGATGGCGCCAAGTACATCCTCGAGGACATCCCCGTCGTGCTGGCCAAGGCCAACCAGGCGCT
>JBBJOH010000260.1:0-2678 GCA_037720995.1 Thermoleophilaceae bacterium | reverse complement strand
CCCGCTCCTTCGTCGGAGGTCACCCCGGGCTTCACGTCGTGGTCGACCACGCGAACGACCTCGGTCTCGACTCCCTGCTCTGACAGCGCCTCGATCACCACCCCGGCCAGCGCCTCGGTGTTCGAGGTCTGGGGAGAGGGCTTGAGGGTGCAGTTCAGGATGATCGCGCGCAGAGTGGCTCCGTTCTCTTGGTGCAGGGACGGATCTGCATACCCGGACCTCGCGCTCGGCGCACCGGACTCAACCGTGATGGCGCGTCTGCCGATGCTCGGGAGGTGAACGTCGACGACCTCGTCCTGGTCCAGGGGTTGCACGACACGCGCCTGGCGCTGCGGCGCTTCAAGGATCGCCCGGGGGCGCTGCTGGGGCCGTGGATGGGCCTCAGCGTGATCATCGCCCTCGTGCTGCTGGCGGCGGTCTGGGCGGTGGCCGCGCTCAGCCCCGCCGACCCGACCACGATCCCGCTCAACGGGGTCGCCTTTGACCCGGGCCTCGCCGACTACGGCCACATCCTCTACCGCAACTCGCTGGTGCTGGCGCTGCACGCCATGGCCTGCGTCGCCGGATTCATGGCCGGCAGCTCGCTTCCCCTGTCCGCCGCCAACCGCAGCGGCGCGGACCGGTGGGTGCACGAGAAGGCGGGACCGTTGGCGATCGCCTTCGTGACCCTGGCCACCCTGTTCTCCCTGGGCACCCAGGCCTACGCGATCGGGGGCACGGCCGCCACGGTCGCCGCACAGCTTCAGCTCTCTCCCGGCCTGCTCATGCTCGGCCTGCTCCCCCACGCCCTGCCCGAGCTCGTGGCCCTGTTCCTGCCGCTGGCCGCGTGGCTGATCGCCAGCCGCCGGAAGCGCTGGGACGAGCTGCTGGGCGCCACCGTGGTCTGCGTCGGGCTGGCCGTCCCCGTCCTGCTGGCCAGCGCCGCCGTCGAGTTGTGGATCTCGCCGGAGGTGATGAAGGCGATCGCCGGCGCCTGAGCAATCGCGCCAACCGGCGGCTGCGGGATCGTGCGACATGCTGTGGGCTCCGTGAGACCCCCGGCCCGAGCCCAGATCCACGCGCCCGAGTTCCCACCCAAGATGGGGTGGCTGAACGTCGCCTTCCTGCGCATGGCCGGAATGGTCGACCGCCGGGTGGTGATGGTCGAGTTCTTCGACACCGCGCGGATCAACTCGCATCGCACGCTTCCCTACCTGCAGGGCTGGCAGGCCCGCTACGCCGACCACGGGCTGCGCGTGATTGGCGTTCACACCCCCGGCTACTCCTTCGGACGCGATCCCGAGACCGTGGAGCGGGCGGCGAGCGCCATGGGGATCGACCACCCCGTGCTGCTCGACCCCGACTATCGCGTGTGGAGGCTCTACGGCAACCGCGGCTGGCCCGGCCGGTACCTGTTCGACCGGCGCGGGCTGCTGCGCTACATCCACTACGGGGAGGGCGACTACGTCGATGCCGAGCGGGCGATCGTGGAGGTGCTCTCAGAGCTCGACGGCGCCGATCTGGGCGACCCGCCCGAGCCGCTGATGGCGCTGCGCCCCGAGGACGAGGAAGGCGCGCTGATGGAGGCCCAGACGGCCGACGTGTCGCTGCCCGGCCAGAGCGAGCGGCTGGAGCTGGGAGGCGACTGGATCGACGGCGAGGACTACATCGAGGCCGCCTCGGCGGGCGCGACGGCGAGAGCCCGGTGGAGGGGCGGCGAGGCCTACGCGGTGCTGTCGGGAACGGCGGAGCCCGGATTGCACGAGACCGACGGGATGGTGAGAGCAGACGCGCCCGGCTTGCGCCTGCACGGCTTCCAGTTCACGCCTGCCGCGCCTAGGACTTCGCCCCTGCCAGGGCCTTCCTGATCTCCTTGGGGAGCATGAACCGCACGTCCTCCTGGACCACCTCGAACTCGGACACGTCTTCGGTGCCGCGCTCACGGAAGTGCTCGACCAGCCGCTGGACCAGCTCCTCGGGGGCGCTGGCTCCGGAGGAGATGCCCACCACTCGCTTGCCTTCCAGCCACTCCTCACGGACCTGTGACTCGTTGTCGATCAGGTGGGAGTCGGCGCCGTGGTCGCGGGCCACCTCGACCAGGCGATTGGAGTTCGAGGAGTTGCGCGACCCGATCACCAGCACCAGGTCGCACTCCGCGGCCATCTGGCGCACGGCCATCTGGCGGTTGGTCGTCGCGTAGCAGATGTCGTCGGTGCGCGGCCCGGTGATGTTGGGAAACCGCTCGCGCAGCTTGAGGATGATCGCGCGGGTCTCGTCGACCGCCAGGGTGGTCTGGGAGATGAAGGCGACCTTGTCGGGGTCGTCCACCTCGAGGGTGTCCACATCGTCCTCGGTCTCGATCAGCACGATGTTGTCGGGCGCCTCGCCCATCGTGCCCTCCACCTCCTCGTGGCCGTCGTGGCCGATCATCACGATCGTGTAGCCCTCGGCCGCGAACTTCTTGGCCTCCACGTGCACCTTGGTGACGAGCGGACAGGTGGCGTCGAGCGTCTTCAGCTCGCGTGAGGCCGCGTTGGCGTGCACCGAGGGCGCCACGCCGTGGGCGGAGAAGACCACCGTCTCGCCCTCGGGAACCTCGGTCTCCTGCTCCACGAAGATCGCGCCGCGTCCGCGCAGCTGCTCCACGACGTGCTTGTTGTGCACGATCTCCTTGCGCACGTAGACGGGCGGGCCGTAGA
>JBBJOH010000259.1:0-2681 GCA_037720995.1 Thermoleophilaceae bacterium | reverse complement strand
GCTCGAGCGGCAGCTCGGCCATCTCCGTGCGTGTCTGGCTCATCCAGCGCACGACCGACACGACCGCGACGGCCACCCCGAGCCCGCAGATGATGAAGTTCACGACCACCCCGACCAGCGCGATGGTGACTCCGAGAGCCACCAGCACCGGAAGGTAGGACGGGTCGGGAAGGTGGATCGGCTCGCCGGCCGGCGGCAGCGGGGCACTGCCCGAGACGGCGCCGGCGTCCTCGTCCTCGGCCATCAGTAGACGAGGCCGACGACGAACGAGGCGGCGAAGACCAGCAGCGTGATCACGGTCGCGATCAGGGCTGTACGGAGGTTGCGATGGGCCAGTCGACGATCCACGATCCCGCTTTCTACCAGAACGGCTCGGGGGAGAATCTCGGTGCGGTTGCAAACCGAGCCGGGGCGCGTAAAGAATGGGTCGTGGCCTCGGTGATCGGAATCGACGTCGGTGGGACAAAGGTGGCCGTGGCCCGGGTGGGGCACGCCAGGGCCACCGGATACGTGGAGCAGGCCACCGAGCTCTCCGACACCCACGCCTTGCTCGAGGGAATCGAGCGGGTGGTGGCCGAAGCGGTGGGGGACGGCGAGCGGCCTGCGGCGATCGGCGTGGGGGTGCCGTCCCAGATCGACTTCGCCACCGGCGCGGTGCTCTCCAGCGTGAACATCCCGTTGGAAGGTGTTCCGCTGAGGGAGGAGCTGGGCAGGAGGTTCGGAGTGCCCGTGTTCGTGGACAACGACGCCAACTGCGCGGCGCTGGCCGAGGCGCAGCTGGTGCCCGACCCGCCTGCGACCCATCTGATCATGCTTACGCTGGGCACCGGGGTGGGCGGCGGCGTGATCATCGACGGCCGGATCGAGCGCGGCCATACCGGCCTGGGCGCCGAGCTGGGCCACATGATCGTGGACGGCCGGGCGGCGCTCGACGCCGAGCCCGGAGGCTTCCCCCGCCCGGGCTCGCTGGAGTGGCACTGCAGCGGCCGGGGGCTGGAGCGGGCCGCCACCGAGGCCGCGCGCAAGCACGGGGAGGGGGCGCTGGCGCAGATGCTGGTCAACGAGGGGAGGGTCTCGGGCCGCGGGGCCGTGTCCGCCGCCCAGGCGGGCGACGCCGCCGCCCTGGACCTGTTCGAGGGGTTCGGCCGCTGGCTGGGCCTGGGGATCGCGAGCATGGTCAACGCCTTCGAGCCCGAACGCGTGGTGATCGGCGGCGGCCTGTCGCGCGCCGCGGAGCTGTTCCTGGACACGGCGGTCACCGAGGCCGAGCGCAACGCGCTGCCCGCCCTGTGGGAGCGCACCGTGGTGGGCCTGGCCAGGGGCGGTACGGAGGCCGGTGTGATCGGCGCCGGGGTGCTCGCTGCGCAGGAGCTGGCGCGTAACGGGGATACTCAGTGCAACCGGGAGCAAGAGTGACGACAAGCGAAGGGAAGCGATGACCCTCACAAAGGACGAGACCGAGCTCGACGCGCTGGCGATCGACACCATCCGCACCCTCTCGATCGACGGGGTCGAGAAGGCCAGCTCCGGCCACCCGGGCGCGCCGATGGCGCTGGCCCCCGTGGCCTTCCAGCTGTTCACGCGCACGATGAAGCACAACCCGGAGAACCCGGACTGGTTCGACCGCGACCGCTTCGTGCTCAGCGCCGGCCACGCCTCGATGCTCCTGTACTCCATCCTGCACCTGACGGGCTACGGGATCTCGATGGAGCACCTGAAGAGCTTCCGCCAGCTGCTGAGCCCCACCGCGGGCCATCCGGAGTACGAGGCCGACGGCACCCCGGGCATCGAGGTGACCACCGGGCCGCTGGGCCAGGGCCTGTCCAACTCCGTCGGCTTCGCCCTCGCCGAGCGGCTGCTGGCGGCGCGCTTCAACCGCGATGGCCACGAGATCGTCGACCACCACACCTATGCCATCGCCAGCGACGGCGACATGCAGGAGGGGGTGGCCGCCGAGGCCTCGTCGCTTGCCGGGCATCTGAGGCTGGGCCGGCTGACGGTCTTCTACGACGACAACCACATCCAGTTGGCCGGGCCGACCTCGATGGGCTTCTCCGAGGACGTCGGCAAGCGCTATGAGGCCTACGGCTGGCACGTGCAGAACCTGGGCGAGGATCTCAGCACCGGCGCTCTGGCCGAGGCGATCGACGCCGCCCACGCCGACGACCGGCCGTCGCTGGTCATCCTGCGCACCCACATCGCGTTCGGATCGCCCAACAAGCAGGACACCCAGTCGGCGCACGGCTCGGCGCTGGGCGAGGACGAGGTGCGCCTGACCAAGGAGGCCTACGGCTGGGACCCCGACAAGACCTTCTACGTGCCCGACGAGGCCGCCGAGCACTTCGGCGAGGCGGTGGACAGGGGCAAGCAGGCCGAGGCCGAGTGGACCGAGCGGCTCGATGCCTACCGGGAGGCCCACGCCGACCTGGCCGACGAGCTTGCGCTGTTCATGGAGCGCAGGCTGCCCGACGGATGGGAAGCCGACCTGCCGCGCTTCTCCCCCGACGATGACCCGATCGCGACCCGCAAGGCTTCCGAGCAGGTCATCCAGTGGGCTGCCAAGCAGGTGCCGACGCTGGTCAGCGGCTCGGCAGACCTGGAGCCATCCACCAACACCGAGATCGAAGACGGCGGCTCGGTCACCCGCGACGACTTCTCAGGGCGCAACGTGCACTACGGCG
>JBBJOH010000258.1:0-2683 GCA_037720995.1 Thermoleophilaceae bacterium | reverse complement strand
TCGAGCGCGAGTACTACGTCAACGACCACGGGACCCAGATCGAGCGCTTCGGGGCCTCGATCGGCGCGCGGGCGCGCGGGGAGCAGCCCCCCGAGGACGGCTACCGCGGTGACTACGTGATCGGTCTTTCCGAGCGGATTCGCAACGCCGCCCGGCTCGACGCGTCGGAGCTGGCCGGGCGGGGCGTGGAGCTGATGCTCGAGGAGATCGAAGCGACGCTCAAGCGCTTCGGTGTGCACATGGACCGCTTCGCCCGCGAGAGCGAGAGCCACGGGCGCGGAGCGGTCGCGGCGGCGATCGAGCGGCTCGGCGAGCGTGGGCACGTCTACCGCCAGGACGGCGCCACCTGGCTGCGGACCACGACCTTCGGCGACGACAAGGACCGCGTGCTGGTGCGCTCCAGCGGCGAGCTGACCTACTTCGCCGCCGACATCGCCTACCACGAGGACAAGCGCGAACGCGGCTATGACCGCGCCATCGACGTGCTGGGCGCCGACCACCACGGCTACGTGGCCCGCGTCACCGCGGTCTGGGAGGCGCTGGGCGGCGCCTCCGGGGGTCTGGAGGTGGTGATCATGCAGCTGGTCAACCTGCTCGAGGCCGGCGTGCGCGCGCAGATGTCCAAGCGCGCCGGCGCGATCGTCGCGCTCGACGACCTGCTGGACGACATCGGCGTGGACGCCACCCGCTGGTTCCTGCTCCAGCGCAGCCACGACACCACCCTGGACCTGGACCTGGACCTGGCCCGGCGCCAGAGCCAGGACAACCCCGTCTACTACGCCCAGTACGCCCACGCCCGGATCGCCAGCATCCTGCGCCGGGCGGGGGATGGGCGGGTGCGCGAGGCCCTGGCTGCGGATGTGGCGCGGAGCCCCGAGCGGCTGCACCCATCGGCCCGCGCGCTTGTCAGGCGCCTGGGGGGCTTCGGCGCCGAGGTACGGGAGGCCGCCGCCCGCCGCGCACCCCACCGGATGACCAGCTACGTGACCGAGGTGGCGCAGGACTTCTCGGCCTTCTACCGCGACTGCAAGGTGGTGGGAGCCGCCGAGGAGGGAGGGGACGAGGACCTGAGGATCGCGCTGAGCGAGGCCACACGCAGGGTGATCGCCCGGTCGCTGGAGCTACTGGGGGTGTCCGCCCCCCAGGAGATGTAGCCTGCGGCCTCGCAACTTGTGCCCGTCTCCCGCGTTGACCCCTTCCAAGTGAGCCGAATGAATCGTCTACTCCTGCCGCTGCTCGTCGTCCTGGCCGCCCTCGCCGCCCTGCCCGCCGCCGCTAGCGCCGGATCCCGCCAGATCTCGATCTTCGAGGACGACGCCGTCCTGCTCGGCCTCACCAAGCACGACCCGGACAAGGCGATGGCCGAGGTCAAGTACCTGGGTGCCGACGCCGTTCGCGTCTTCGTGGTGTGGTCGCGCGTGAGTCCCAACGCCAAGGGCCGCACCATTCCGGCCGGCTTCGATCCGGCCGATCCCAACTCCGCGGGCTACGACTGGGCCATCTACGACTCCTTCGTGGAGCGGGCGCGGCGCCATGGGCTGAAGGTCGTCCTCTCCCTTTCCGGCGGCGCGATCCCCTACTGGGCATCCAACCAGCCCAGCAAGTGCCCCCACCGCATCGGGGGCTACCGCAACCTGGCCAAGTCGTGCATGTGGAAGCCCAACGCCACCAGGTTCCGGCAGTTCTCCCGCGCCGTGGCCGCCCGCTACCGGGGCAAGGTGAACACCTACTCGCTGTGGAACGAGCCCAACCTCGAGCACTACCTGTACCCCCAGCGCAAGCGGACGAGCTACGGCACCGTCGACCTGGGCGGCAAGCAGCTGCGCGAGCTCTGGACCGCGGGCTACCGGGGCATCACGAGCGCCGACCCGCGCGCACGCCGGCGGGTGCTCTTCGGTGAGACCGCCGCTATCTCCTCACCCGTCGACACGCTCTATTCGGCGCTGTGCCTGAACGAGAAGGGCAAGCCCTACACGGGCCGGCTCAAGAAGGCGCAGGGCTGCTCGAAGCCCAAGGCGCTGCCGATTGGCGGGCTGGCCGTGCACCCGTACAACAAGGACGCGGCCGGGAACGTCTTCACCCGCTCGTTCACCAACGACTCCATGTCCATGGCCTACGTCAGCCGCGCCACCCGGGTGCTGCGGACGGCCGAGAGGCACAAGCGCATCCCCAGGGGCAGGGGCATCTGGGTCACCGAGTTCGGCTTCCAGTCCAACCCCCCCGACCGCAGATACGGACTGAACCTGAACAGCCAGGCGAGGGCGCTCAACGAGTCCGACCGCCTCTTCTTCGGCGACCCGCGGGTCAAGGCGATCTCCCAGTTCGAGCTCTACGACGCGCCCGAGCTTCCCCGCGAGGACGTCTTCAACACCGGCCTGCGCCGCCGCGACGGAAAGCTCAAGCCCGCCTGGGGCGCCTACCGCATGCCGCTGGTGGTCTCTCGCCTATCGGCCAACGAGGTCGAGGTCTTCGGACAGGTCCGACCGGCCACCAAGCGGACCCGCGTCGCGCTGTTCGCCGGACGCCGGGGCGCCAAGGCCAAGCGGGTGGGAAGTCCGGCCACCAACCGCTCGGGCTACTTCCGCATCCGCCTCAAGCGCGGCAGCGCGGCGGCCCTCCGTTATCGCTTCAGCTGGCCGAGCCCCAACGGTGAGACCTTTTCCAGCCGGACGGCCACCGCGGG
>JBBJOH010000257.1:0-2693 GCA_037720995.1 Thermoleophilaceae bacterium | reverse complement strand
CCGAAGCCGAGCTGAACGAAGCGCGCAAGCAGGCCGTCCTGCTGGGCCAGGACGCTCGCCGCGACGCCGAGGCCACGGTGGCCGACGCCGAGCAGAAATCCAAGCAGGTCCGCGAAGAAACTCGCCGCGCGGTCGAGGGACGGGTCACCGCGGCTGAGAAGGCCGCGGCGCAGGTGCTGCTGGAGGCCGAGACCCTCTCCGGAGGATTGCATCAGCTGGGCCGCTCGCTGGGCGACCAGGCCGACCGGATCCTGCGCGACGTCCAGGCCGCCCACAAGCGGATGCAGGCCGACCTGCGGGTGGAGTCTGGCGGCGATCTCCCCCTGTCCTCCTCGGCGCGCTCGGACGGAGGAGGTGCGCAATCGCCGAACCGGGAAGCCGTCACCCCGCGTCGCCGCCCGTCCGCGGAGGGCGGCGCCTCGCCCCGCGAGCGCGCCAACCCGCTGGAGGGGCTGGAGGTCCCGGGATGGTTGCCGGGAAGCGGGAGCTGAGCCTCGCTTGCGCCACCCGCAGGAACCTCGCCCGCTTCTGACCGCTCAGCGGGCCACAAGGCGCGTGGCCGTGGCCTTGAAGGCCGCCACGGCACGGGTCCCCGGGGACACAGCGAGCCCCGCGGCGCCCGGCGTCGTGAGCTCGGCGACCATCGGCTGGGGGCCCATCAGCCCCACCCTGACCCGATTGCCCACGGTGGTGACCGAGGTCACGCGGACGTCGATCCGGTTGCGCGCCGAGCCGGCCTGATCGGAGTCCTCGGGCTCCAGGCTGATCTCCCACGGATGGACGGTCACGGCGACCGGACCCGTGGCGGAATCCGTGCTGGTCACGCTGCCACCGCCCTCCAGCTGCACGACCGTCAGGTCGCCGCGGGCTCGCGCGGTGCCCGTCATCACCACCGCCCCGGTCAGGTCGGCGACGAACGCCGAGCTGGGCGCCGCGGCCAGCTCGGTGGCGGTTCCCGTCTGGACCACCGACCCCGCCGCGATCACCGCTATCCGGTCGGCCAGCAGCGCGGCCTCCTCGAAGTCGTGGGTAACGATCACGGCCGGTACGCCGGCGTCGCCGATCAGCTCGGTGAGCGCGCGACTCGACCGGGCGCGCGTGGAGGCGTCGAGCGCCGACAGCGGCTCATCGAGCAGGAGCAGCTCGGGCTCCCGGGCCACCGCCCGCGCCAGGGCTACGCGCTGGCGCTCGCCTCCGGACAGCGTGGCCGGCCTGGCGTCCGCCCGATCGGCGAGTCCGAAGCGCTCCAGCAGCTGGTGCGCCCGGCTGCGACGCTCGGCCCGGGTGACGCCGGCGATCCCGTAGGCCACGTTTCGCCACGCGCTCAGGTGCCCGAACAGCGCGTAGTCCTGAAAGAGGAAGCCGACCCGCCGGCGGTCGGGAGGCAGGTCGATCCCTCGCTCGGTGTCCAGCCAGGTCTGGCTGCCGCAGCGAACGGTGCCCCGACTGGGGCGCAGCAGCCCCGCAGCCACGCGCAACAGCGAGGTCTTGCCGGCGCCCGATGGCCCGGCCAGGGCCAGGCACTCCGAGTCGCCGACCTCGAACGCGGCCCCGAGATCCAGATCGCCCAGCCGTGTCCGGGCCTCAACCGCGAGCATCGCCGAGCACTCGTGAGCCGCCCGCCGGCTTGACGGCCAACAGGATCGCGCCGCTCGCCGCCACGAGCACGGCCGACAGGGCGAGCGCGCCGGTGAAGTCGGCGGAGAAGCGCTCGTAGATGGCCAGCGGCGCGGTCTGGGTCACCCCGGTCAGGCTGCCGGCGAACACCAGCGTGGCCCCGAACTCGCCCAGCGCCCGGCCCCAGGCCAGCGCGCCGCCCGCCACCAGCCCGGCGCGAGCACCCGGCAGCGCCACCCGCAGGAAGGTGCGCGCGTCGCCGGCCCCGAGGGTGCGGGACGCCTCGATCAGCGACGGGTCGAGCGCCGTGAAGGCGGCGAGCGCCTGGCGCACGTAGAAGGGGCTGGCCACGAACACCAGGGCAACGACCACCCCGGCGGTCTGGAAGACCAGCTCGACCCCTGCCTGCTCGAGCGTGTCGCCCAGCAGGCCCTGGGGTCCGAGCGCGGCCAGCAACCCGATTCCCGCCACGGCCGGGGGTACCACGAGCGGGAGCTCGCCGAGCGTGATCGCGACCGACCGGCCGGGAAACGACCGCGTGGCCAGCAACCACGCGGCGGGCGTCCCGAGCGCGACGATCACCACGAGCGCGATCACGGTCACCTCCACGCTCAGCAGCAGCGCGTCGACCGAGCCCGGGTCGTCGAGGCTTGCCACCAGGTCACCGGGACCGACGTCGAGGAAGATCGCTACCAGCGGCAGCGTCAGGAAGGCGAGGACCACGGCCAGCGCCAGCACCAGCGCGCCGGTGAACGCCGCGCCCCGGCTCACCGCGGCGGCTGCTCGAACCCGGCGCCGTCCATCGTCTCGAGGCCCTTGCCGGTGAGCAGGCCGTCGATGAAGCGCTTGGCCTGCTTGGGCTGCTTGGCGCCCTTGACCACGGCGGCGCCGTAGCGGACGCTCGGCTGCAGGCTCTTCGGCAGCTCGATCGCCTTGACCCGCCCGCCGGTGGCCACCACGTCGGTGATGTAGACGAAGCCGGCGTCGGCGGCGCCCTGGGTGAGCTTCCCGACCACGCCCGCGACGTCAGGCTCGTTTGAGCGGACGTTGCCCAGGATCGCCTTCGACTGCGTCGG
>JBBJOH010000256.1:0-2694 GCA_037720995.1 Thermoleophilaceae bacterium | reverse complement strand
CTCGTCGCCGGAGTCGTCCTCCTCGTCGCCGGCCGCCGTCGGGTCGGGCATCGCGCCCGGCACGGAGGGGTCTTCCTTCTTGGCCTCCCAATCCGATTGCGTCTCCTCGATCCGGTCGGACACCTTCTCCCCCGACTGCTCGAGATCGGCGACCTGGCGGTCGAGCTCCGGGTCGCCCGTGGAGTCCGAGCCCTGCGCGTCGTCGCCTTCTTCGTCTCCGGTCATGCGCGGGAGCCTACCCGCCCCCTGACCGCCGCTGCCATCCCGCGTCAGCCGCCGGCGGCCTCGGCTCGGCGCAGACCGGTGAGCGCCCATACCGAGAAGAGCAGCACCAGCCCGAACCCGCTTGCGTAAGCCAGCAGCACGTCGGCCGGCGACCCGGAGAGCAAGTCGCGGCCGGCCTCCACGATCGCGGTGATCGGATTAACGCCCGCGACGGCCTTGACCCACCCGTGCAGGAGCTCGATCGGGACGTAGACCGGCGCCAGGAACAGGATCAGGAACACGGGCGTCTGCATCAGGGGGCCGGCCTGCATGGTGCGGAAACGAAGCGCGATCCCCGCGGCCCACAGCACCGCGGCCAGGCACATGACGGCCGCCAGCAGGTACAGGCCCGCGAGCTCCACGGCGTTGCCGCTCACCTGCATGCCCACGGCCAGCGCGATCGCCGTGAGCAGCACCCACACGAACATCGCGCGTCCCAATGCCGCCAGGGCGTAGCCCGCCACGATCGCCGAGCGCCGGGGGGCCGCCAGCATCAGCCGGCGGCCGAAGCCCGACTCGAAGTCGCGGGCGATGGCAAAGCCCGTGAACACGCCGCCGAAGGCCGAGGACTGCAGCAGCACGAACACGAACTGGAAGGCCGTGTAGCCGTCGGGAAAGTCGAAGCCGGGGGCGTCGCCGATGCTGGACAGCCCGCCCGCGAAGGCCGTGAAGAAGAACAACGGGAAGAGCAGCGAGGGAATCACCAGCGTCGGGTTGGTGAAGAAGTTGTGCAGGCTTCGCCAGGCGACGGCCAGCGCCACGGAGCGGCTCCTCATGTGCGCGCCATCCTGGTCCTCAGCGAGGTGACCGCCAAGGTCATGAACACCGCAGCGATAGCCGCGGCGCAGCCGAAGGCCAGGCCCAGCGCCTCACCGTCCCAGCCCGTGATGAACAGGGAGCGGATGCCCTCGATCAGGTAGCTCACCGGGTTGTAGGTGGCCACGGTGCGAAACCAGTCCTGCTCGATCAGGTTGCGCGGCAGCGATCCCGAGGACAGGAACAGGAACACGAACAGCACCGGGAACAGCCCCTGAACGGCCTCGCTGCTGCCCACGCGAAACGCGAAGAACAGGCCGATGCAGCCAAAGGCGAACATGATCAGCAGCGCCAGCGCCACCAGCACCGCGGCCCCGCCGACCCCTGCGGCAAACGACGCCCCGAAGGCCAGGCCCACCGCCAGGTATATCAGCGCCTGCAGGACGCCCAGGGCGACCACGCCGGCCAGCTGGCCGACGATCAACGACCCCCCACTCATGGGCGTGAGCGCCAGGCGGTCGAAGAACCCGGTCTCGATGTCGCGGGCCAGGTCCGCGCCGCCGTTGTTCACCGCGAAGATGGCCGCCTGCACGAACGGCACCGCTATCGCAAAGGAGAGGTAGGAGTCCGTCGGGAAGCCGGGGAGCTCGGTGGCCGCTTCCAGGCCGCCCACGTTCACTGCCACCAGGAACAGCGGGAAGATGATCGTGGGCACGACCTGCGCCGGCTGGCGCAGGGTGCGCACGATCGACCGGCGCGCCAGCTCGGCGATCTGGATGCGCGTCGCCTGGCTCACGCGGGAGTCGACTCGGCGGCCGGCGCCTCGTCTTCGGTTTCGCCCGCGCCCTCCAGCGTGCGGCCCGTCTTGGCCAGGAACACGTCGTCGAGCGAGGGAGCGTGCAGCTGGAGGTGGGCCACCTCGATGTCCTCACGGTCGAGCGCGCGAACCACGTCGGCCAGCGTCGAGTGGCCTCCGTTGAGGCGCACCGCGATGCCGTCCCCCACCCGGTGGGGCTGATCGCCGTCGCCGAAAGGAGCCAGGACGCGGGTCACGTCCTCGCACCGGCGCGGGTCGGCGGGTATGGCCTCCACGCTGGGCTGGCCGATCTCGGCCTTCAGCACTGCGGGGGTGCCCTCGGCGACGATCTTGCCATCGTCGATTATCCCCACTCGATCGGCCAGGGCGTCGGCCTCCTCCAGGTACTGGGTGGTCAGGAACACCGTGACCCCATCCTCGGAGGACAGGCGCTCGACCTCCTCCCACAGAGCGGTCCGGCTCTGGATGTCCAGGCCGGTCGTGGGCTCGTCCAGGAACAGGATGCGGGGCCCGTGGACGAGGGCCAGCGCCAGGTCCAGGCGCCGGCGCATGCCGCCGGAATAGCCCCCCACCTTGCGGTCCGCCGCGTCGGCAAGCCCGACCCGTTCGATCAGATCGTCCCCACGGCGCTTGCGCTCGGCCTTGGGGAGGCCGTGCATGGCGGTCTGAAGGCGCATGTGCTCGCGAGCCGTCAGGAACGGATCCAGCGCCGCCTCCTGCAGGGCGGCCCCGATGTGCTCGCGCACGCGCGCACCATCCTGGCTCACCTCGTATCCCGCCACCCGGGCGCTGCCCTCGGTGGGTGGCAGCAGCGTGGTGAGCATCAGCACGGTGGTCGACTTGCCGGCGCCGTTGGG
>JBBJOH010000255.1:0-2706 GCA_037720995.1 Thermoleophilaceae bacterium | reverse complement strand
CCGGCCACCGCCGGGTCGGTCTCGTCGGCGATCTCGCCGACCACCTCCTCGACGATGTCCTCGATGGACACGATCCCGGCGGTGCGCCCGTATTCGTCCACTACGACCGCCACCGAGGCGCGCTCTCGCTGGAGGTCGGCCAGCAGGTCGTCCAGCGGCTTGGTCTCGGGCACGATCAGCGCGTCCTTGACACTCGACTCGATCGAGGCGTCGGGCCCCTCGTTCATCAGCCGCCGGGCCAGCGAGTTGTTGTGCACGATCCCGCGGATGCGGTCGGTGTTGCCCTCCTCCGTCACGACCAGGCGGGTGTGACCGGAGTCGACACAGCGGCGCAGGGCGGCCTCGGCGGTCTCGGCGATGTCCACGGTGACCACCGCCGGGATCGGCGTCATGACCTGACGCGCCTGCTGCTCGTGCAGGTGGAAGACGCCCGACAGCATGCCCGCCTCGCCGGGGTCGAGCTTCCCCCCGCTCTGGCTGCGGGCGATGATCATCTTGAGGTCGTCGGCGCCGGAGACCTCCTCGAACTCGGCCTTCGGATCCACGCCGATCGCGCGCAGGATGCCGTTGGACGCGCTGTTCAGCGCCCAGATCAGCGGCTTGAGGGCCACCCGGAATCCCTGTAGCAGTCCCGCGGCGCGCCGGGCCACCGCTTCGGGGTGGGTGATGGCGTAGATCTTGGGCACCTGCTCGCCGAGGGTGATGTGCAGGGCGGTGGTGATCAGGTAGGCGAAGAACAGCGCGATGGCCAGCGAGACCGCGTGCGAGACCGACTCGCCAAGCAGGCTCTCGATCAGACTGGCGATGGCGGGCTCGCCCATGAAGCCGATGCCCAGCGAGGCCATGGTGATGCCCAGCTGGCAGGCCGACAGGTACTCGTCGATCTGGTCGACCTGGCGAGCGGCCAGCGCGGCGCCGCGGAGGCCCTCGTCCCTCATCTGGTCGATCCGGCCCTGCCGGGTGCGCACCAGGGCGAACTCGGCCGCAACGAAGAAGCCGTTGGCGGCCACCAGCACGCCGACGCCTATGAGCAGCAGCAGCTGGGTCATCTGAGGCCTGACGGCCTACTTCGAGGAGGTTCGCCGTCGCTCATCGAGGGACGGCAAGACGCTAGCAGGACAGGCCGTCGATCTTGGCGGCCAGGTCGAAGTCCGCCTCGGTCAGCCCGCCCTCGGAGTGCGTGGTGATCGTCACCGTCACGGTGTCCCAGGAGATGGCCAGATCGGGGTGGTGGCCCATCTCCTCCGCGACGGGTGCGATGTGGTTCACCAGCCCCACCGAGCCCATGAAGTCGCCCCGCTCGAAGTCCTTGGCGATCGCCTCTCCCTCCCGCGACCACCCCTCCAGCTCCTCCAGCCTGCCGTCGATCTCGCCTGCGCTCAGACGTGCCATCGTTACCTCCATGCGAATCGCTTCCCTGGTGCCCTCCTCGACCGAGATGCTGTTCGAGCTCGGGCTTGGCGACGACATCGTCGCAGTCACCCACGAATGCGACTACCCGCCCGGGGCCTCGGCCCTACCTCACGTGACCCGCAGCGTGATCGCCGAGGGCCTGTCGGCCGCCGAGATCGATCAGGCCGTGCGCGAGCGAACGAGCCGCGGCGAGGCGCTGTACGAGCTGGACGATCAGCAGCTGCACCGCCTCGGTCCCGAGTTGATCGTCACCCAGGCGGTGTGCGCGGTCTGCGCCGTGTCCTTTGACGACGTCAACGCGCTGGCCGGGCGGCTTGCCTCCCGGCCGCAGGTGATCTCCCTGGACCCGACCACGCTGGGAGAGGTGCTGGCCGACATCCCGCGCCTAGCGCAGGCCGCGGGCGTGGAGGACGAAGGCGAGCAGCTCGTGGAGCTGGCCGGCGAGCGGATCGACGCCGTGCGCCAGGCCGTGGGCAGCGCCGATCCCGTGCCGGTGGCCGCGCTGGAGTGGCTGGACCCGGTGTTCGCCGGCGGTCACTGGGTGCCCCAGATGATCGAGATGGCCGGCGGCCTGGACGTGCTGGGCATGGGCGGTGAGAAGTCGCGGCTCGTCGAATGGGCCGAGGTGGAGGCCGGGGCGCCGGAGGTCGTCGTCTCGATGCCCTGTGGCTATGACACCGACCGTGCCACCCGGGAGACGCTGGCGCACGCCGAGCGCCTCGCCGCGATGGGCGCTCGCGTGGCGGCGGTGGACGCGTCCTCCTACTTCTCCCGTCCCGGTCCCCGGCTGGTGGACGGAATCGAGCTGCTGGCCCACCTGCTTCACCCGGGCCTGGTGCCCGAGCCGCCCGAGGGGCGGTTCGCCTGGCTTGCACCGGCCCGCTCGGGCTCCCCGGCCTAGCTCGCGTGGCGGGGGGAGGCGGCCGGGGGCCGCGGACCGCGCTGCTGCTTCACTCCTCGGCCGGCCTCTACGGGGCCGACGTGCAGCTGCTGGCCATCGTGCGCCGCCTCGATCCCGGACGCTGGCGCACCGTCTGCGTTCTCCCCGAGCGCGGCAGGCTGGCTTCTTTGCTGGAGCAGGCCGGCGCGGAGGTCGTGGTACATCCGCTGGCCGTGCTACGGCGCTCACTCGCGGGGCCGGCGGGGGCCGTGGCGCTGGGCCGCGCGCTGGGCCGCGACGCCCGCCGCCTGGGTTTCCTGGCGTGCGACCGCGGCGTGGCGCTGGTCCACGACAACACCTCGGTGGTGCTGTCGGGCGGCGCGGTGGCCCGGCGAGCGAACGCCGCCCACACG
>JBBJOH010000021.1:0-10391 GCA_037720995.1 Thermoleophilaceae bacterium | reverse complement strand
CCCTACGTCGGTCGCCCTCCGAGCCAGTAGCGCGGACCCGGGCCGAGGCTCGCCGCGCGATCGCCCGGATTCGAGAGCTTGCAGCGATCGAGCGAGAGGCAGCCGCAGCCGATGCATTCCGTCAGGCCGAGCTTGAGGCGCTCGAGCTCGGCGATGCGCTCGTCGATCCGCGACGTCCACTTGCTCGAAAGCCGCGACCAGTCCCGTCGCCTCGGCGCGCGATTGGGCGGGAGCTTGGCGAGCTCCGTGCCGATCTCGTCGAGGGTCAGCCCGACGCGCTGGGCGAAGACGATGAAGGCGATCCGCCGCAGCACCGGGCGCGGGTAGCGGCGGTGACCCGAGCCGGCGCGCTCGGAGGCGATCAGGCCGCGCTCCTCGTAGAAGCGCAGTGCCGAGGCGGCGACGCCGCTGCGCCGCGAGACCTCGCCGATGGTCAGGAGATCCAACACGGCGAGAAGCAAACCATGCCTGGGCCTTGACTTCAAGCTCACTTGAGCTTGTAGCTTGGTCGTGCAGGATCGAAACCGACGAGGACGTACGCGACGGAGACACGGCAGGCGCCTAGGCTCTCGACATGTCCGTCCCCAGCTCCTCCAAGGACTGGCTTGCCGCCCATCCGCCGCCGGACTCGGCGTTCGTCCAGTCGCTGGCTCACGTGTCCTCCCGCATCCGGGCCGGGGAGGAGCTCGGCTTCGCCGTTCGCGAGTTCCTCGACGAGCTCGAGTTGCTTCCCCGCCCGGACCTCGTCGACCGGGCGATACGCGAACGCCCGGAACTGACGGGTTCGGCGCCGGCCGACGCCTATCTCGGCGCGCTCGCTGAGCATCTCGCGGCGACGCGCGGGCTCGAGCGCCCCGCCTGGGCGGTCGAGCCGGAGCGCTTCCTGGAACGGTTCTGGTTCAAGAGCGCCGTGCCGGGCTTCCGTGCGCTGGCAGTCGCCCAGTCCCCCGCGGCGTTCCGCCGCCGGGGGATCTTCATCGCCGAGG
The DNA here is from genome assembly GCA_037720995.1 of Thermoleophilaceae bacterium. Taxonomy (GTDB): domain Bacteria; phylum Actinomycetota; class Thermoleophilia; order Solirubrobacterales; family Thermoleophilaceae; genus JAAYBF01. Next base: position 9,405 of record JBBJOH010000021.1, on the reverse strand, counting down.
GCGCGCTGCAGCGCGTGTGAGGACATGAATCGAAAGGAGGTCGTCACGGCCCTCACCGCGCTCGGCGAGGCGCTCGACCGCAGAGGCGTGCAAGGAGAGATGTACGTCGTGGGCGGGGCGGCGATCGCACTCGCATACGACAGCCGCCGCTCGACCCGCGATATAGACGGCGTATTCGAGCCCAAGGCCGCCGTCTACGAGGCCGCCGAGGAGGTCGCCGAAGCGCTGCTGCTTCCACCCGGGTGGCTCAATGACGCAGTGAAGGGCTTCCTCGCGGGGAATGACCCGAGGCCGCACCGGTGCTCGACGTCCCCGGGCTGCGCTGCCTGGCTGCGTCGCCCCGGATGCTCCTGGCCCTGAAGGTCCTGGCCCACCGGGCCGGTGAGGACGAGGAAGACGTGCTGCTCCTGGCGCACCAGATCGGGCTTGTGACCGCGAGCGAGGTGCTCGCCGTCGCCGAGGAGGTCTTCGGCGACCGGTTGGACACAGCGGCGCGGTTCTTCGTGGAGGAGCTCTTCGGGGGCGATGCCGGCTCCGGTACCCGCAGCCCGGGTGGATGAGCGCCGGCCTACCGACCGCGGGGTACGATCGCCCCGTGCCCGACCGCCTGCACTTCACGGACTCCGACGAGGCCAATGCGCTGATCGCCTCGGACCCGATGGCGCTGCTGGTCGGCTTCGCCCTTGACCAGCAGGTCACGGTGCAGAAGGCGTTCGCCGGGCCGCTGGTGCTGCGCGAGCGCCTCGGCGCGCTCGATGCCGCCACGCTGGCTTCCGCCGACCTCGAGCCCGTGTTCCGCGCCAAGCCCGCCCTGCACCGCTACCCCGGATCGATGGCCGGACGGGTGCATGACCTCGCCGTGCACGTGAGCGACCACTACGACGGCGATGCCGTGCGCGTCTGGGCGGACGCCATTGACTCGGCCGCGCTGCGCACCAACCTGGCCGGCCTCCCCGGCTTCGGCGAGATGAAGGTCAAGGCTCTGGGCGCGGTCCTCGCCAAGCACTTCGGCGTGGAGGCCGCCCGTGGGCTCGTGCCGTGGCATCCGACGCTGGGGGACGTCGACTCGCCGGAGGCCCTGGCGGAGTACCAGGCGGCAAAACGGGTCCACAAGGCCGACTGGTCGAAGAAGGCTCCGGCTGCTCGGGGCTGACTAAGCTCGCGCTCGTGAGCGGTGATGGGCGCGAGCTGGCGGCCATCTTCGCCGGCGGGTTCGTCGGGTCGGTTGCCCGCGCGGAGCTGGTGGAGCTCTTTCCCTACGAAGCGGGGTCGTGGCCGTGGGCCACTTTCATCGCCAACGTGTCCGGTGCGTTCCTGCTCGGCTACTTCGTCACCCGCCTGCAGGAGCGGCTGCCGCCGTCTTCGTACCGCCGGCCGCTGCTCGGAACCGGTCTGTGCGGCGCGCTGACCACCTTCTCGGCGATGCAGATCGAGCTGCTGCAGATGCTCGACCAGAGCGCCTGGGGGCTTGCCCTGGCCTACGCGGGCGCCAGCATCGCCGCCGGATTCGCCGCCGTCGCCCTGGCTAGCAACGCCGTCCGCCGCGCCCGGGTGATCGCATGAGTCCGGCGACGGTCGTCGCGATCGGGTTGCTCGGCGGCATCGGCGCCGTGGCGCGCTTCGTGGTCGATGGGACCTTTGCCAATCGGAGCCGGAGCGGGTTCCCCATCGGGACGCTGGCGGTGAACCTCACCGGCGCGCTGGCGCTCGGGCTCGTGGTGGGCGCCGGATTCTCGTCCGACGCCCTGCGCCTCGTGGGCACGGGTCTGATCGGCGCCTACACGACGTTCAGCACATGGGCTTTCGAGTCCCACCGGCTGGGCGAGGACGGCCAGGCCCGGCTCGGCGCGCTGAACTTCCTGCTCAGCCTCGTGCTGGGGATCGGGATGGCGTGGCTCGGCCGCCGCCTGGGGGCGGCCCTGTGATCGAGGACTGCCTGAAGCTGACGACCTACCTCGGGGAGCGCGATCGCGCCGGCGGAGGCTTCCTGGCCGATGCGCTCGTGGACGCCTACGCGCGGCGCGAGCTGCGGACGAGCGTTGTCGTGCGGGGCGTCGCGGGCTTCGGGGCAAAGCACCACCTGAGCACGGACAGGCTGCTGACCCTGTCCGAGGACCTGCCGCTGGTGTCCATCGCCGTCGACTCGCGCGAGCGGATCGAGGCCGCGCTCGAAGAGGTCGTGGGCCTGACCGGGTCCCGCGGCCTGGTGACGCTCGAGCGAGCGCGGATGCTGACCGGGTCCCTGGGTGCGCCCGAGCTGCCCGATGACCTGCCCGAGGCGACGAAGCTGACCGTGTACCTCGGCCGCGGGGAGCGCGTCGGCCGCCGGCCCGCCTACGTCGCCATCGTGGAGCTGCTCCGGCGCCACCGGGTCGCCGGGTCGACCGTGTTGCTCGGCGTCGACGGCACCGCCCACGGCCGGCGTGAGCGGGCGCGCTTGCTCGGGGCCAACGTGCGCGTTCCGCTGATGGTCGTAGCGGTGGGCGAGGGTTCCAGAATTGCCGGGCTGCTTCCCGAGCTCGAGAATCTGGTCGAGCGACCGCTCGCAACGCTGGAGCGCGTCCGCGTCTGCAAGCGCGACGGCGAGCTCCTGGCCGAGCCGCACCACCTGCCGGCCACCGATCCGTCTGGGCTGGACGTGTGGCAGAAGCTGATGGTCTACGCCGGCGAGCAGGTCCGGCACGAGGGCAGGCCGCTGTACCGCGAGCTGGTCCACCGCCTGCGGCGTGAAGGAGCCCTCGGAGCCACCGCCCTGCGCGGCGTCTGGGGCTACCACGGCGACCACGAGCCCCACGGCGACTCCTTCCGCCAGCTGCGCCGCCGCGTGCCGGTGCTCGCGGTGGTGGTGGACCGACCCGACCGCATCCGGCGTTGGTTCGAGCTGATCGATGAGCTCACGCCGCACACCGGGCTGGTGACCAGCGAGATGGTCCCCGCCTTCGCACCCACCGGCCCGCGGCTGGCTACGCTGGATGCGCGATGAGCCAGGCGGTCGAAGAGTCCAACCGCCGGCTGCTGCGCGCACGTGACGCGATCGACCGCAGCTACGCGCAACCGCTCGACGTTCCCAGCCTGGCAAGGATCGCCTACCGCGACAGGCGCAGCTCGATCTGCCCGTCGCTCTCGCGCACCTCGTAGGAAGGTTGGTCGGTGGTGGCCGGGCCGCGCTGCACCGATCCGTCGTGCAGGCTGAAGCGCGAGCCGTGACACGAGCACTCGATCACCTCTCCGTCGAGCTCGCCCATGTCGCTCAGCGGGCAGCCGCGATGCGAGCAGCGGTCGTGCAGGGCGTGCACGCCGTCGCCGTGGCGGACCAGCAGCACCGGAGTCTCGTCCACGAGCACCCTCGTCGGCTCCCCGGCGGGCAGGGCATCCGCCGCCAGGCCCGCGGGCGACCACTCCGCCGCGCCCTCGTCGAAGGCCGTCTGGTTCACGCCGACGCCCTGGACGAAGGCCAGGTGGCCTCCCAGGTAGCCCCCGGCGCCCATGGCGCCGCCGCCCGCGAGGGCCAGCAGCTTCCCGCGCCGGTGGTCGCCGCGCCGGCGCGCGCGCAGCGACGCCACATACAACCCGAGCGCGACGGCGTTGGTCGCGGCGTGCACCAGGCCCACGCGCCGGATGCCCTCGTCGGCGATCTCGCTGTCGGCCCAGTCGCTGGTCCCGGTGAGCGCCGTCGGCCCGTAGGCGGCGATGCCGACCCCGAGCAGCCGCTCGGCCGCCCGGCCGTCGTCGTCTCCGCCGAGGAGGTCGAGCAGCGACGCGCTGACAAACGAGCCGATCACCACGTCGGTGAGGATGGGATGCAGCGCATGCCCCATCCAGGTGCCGCTGATCGCGTCCTTGAGAGCGCCCGGCGACAGCAGTCCACGAACCGCCGTGCCGATCTTCTGGCCGGGCGCATCGAGGGCGCTGATGGACTCGACTGCCCCGGCGAGTGGGCGGATCGGTGAGTTGGTGGGTTCCATGCGTGAGCTGGCGGGTTCCATGCGAGCGGCTTGCCCGGGATCGGCCTCATCTAGACATCGAGGCGCCGGCTCAGCGCCCGGCCAGCAGCGATGCTCCGATCGCCCCGCCCAGGTCGCCGAGCTCGGCCAGGAGCACCTCGGGGGGACGCGAGTCCACGAACAGGTGCGGCGTCATCTCGGCCTGGATGCGCCGCAGATAGGGCGTGCCGAGGCGAATGCCCATGCCCCCGCCGACCACCACGGCCTCGACGTCGAGCAGGTTGACCGCCGAGGCGATGCCGGCCCCGAGCGCGTCGACGGCCTCGTCGAGCAGGGAGGCGGCGAGCGGGTCGCCGCGCTTGAGCGCCCGCGCCCACACGCCGCTGGAGAGCCGGTCGCGGCCGCGCTTCTCCATGATCTTGAACAGGTCGGTCTTCTCGCCCCGCTCGTGCAGCTTGCGGGCGCGGCGCTCCATGGCCAGCCGCCCCGCGTAGGCCTCCATGCAGCCCCGCCGCCCGCACGGACAGCGCCGGCCGTGGTTTCGGACCACCATGTGGCCGATCTCACCCGCGGCCGAACGGCCCAGCCACGGCTTGCCCTCGAGCACGATGCCGCCGCCGACGCCGGTGCCCCAGAACACGCCCAGCAGCGACGAGTGCCCCCGACCGGCCCCGAGCGCGAGCTCGGCGTTGGTGGCCACCTGGACGTCGTTTCCCAGCGACACGGGCACCCGGAGATCCTCCGAGAGCACGTCGGCGAGGCCGAAGGGCGCCTCCCAGTTGGGCAGGTTCCCGGCATCGGAGACCGTGCCGTCGGCGTCGTCGACCACGCCGGGGGACCCGACCCCGACTCCCTCGAGCTCACTGGCTTTTGCTCCGGCCTCTTCGGCGGCCTCCCGGATCGCGCCCGCCATCGCCTCCGCCACGCCGGGCGGGCCCCCGGTGGTCGGCGTCGGGTGGCGCGACTGCCCAAGCACGGCGCCGCCCTCGTCCACTACTACGGCCTGGATCTTGGTGCCGCCCAGGTCGATCCCTCCACGCGCGCTCATGCGCCGCTCGAATCCGCGGCCGCGTGCGACCCGGCGGGTTGCAGCTCCCGGCGGTAGAGGGCCACGAAGGCCGGCGTGCCGATCAACAGCGGCACCCAGAACAGGATCAGACGAAAGGCCAGCACCGCGGCGACCGTGGCTGTCGCCGGCGCGCCGTAGACCAGCAGCGCGCCGATCAGGCCGCCGTCGACTCCCCCGACGCCGCCTGGCAGCGGAAGCAGCCCGCCCAGCTGGCCGATCAGATAGCCCATGAGGATGACAAGGAGCGGCGGCGCCGCACCGAGCGCGTGGAAGGTGGCCCACAGCACCGCGTTGTCGAAGGCCCAGTATCCGACCGCACCGCCGATCACGGCCACGTTGCCGGACCGCACGACCGTCACCGCCTCGGCGGTGCCCGCGATCAGCGCCTCGCGAACGGAGTGCACCCCCTTGCGGATCCGCCCGGAGTTCGCGCCGGGCTCGGGACCGGGCCCGAGCCGGGGCACCAGCAGCACCGTGGCGATGACCGTCGCTGCGACCCCGGCGGCCCCCGCCGTCAGCCACGGCGAGACCTCGGTGCGTCCCAGGCCGGCCGCCATGGCCACTCCGCAGATCACCACCGCCGCGAAGTTCACCGAGCTCTTGATCAGGAAGAAGGCCACCGACCGATGCGCGATCTGCTCGGCCGGCAGTCCCTCGCGGCGGAGGATCCACGCACCCAGCGCCAGGCCGGACGCGCCGGTGGCGGGCACGAGCGAGATCGCCGCCTGCTCGGACAGGCCGAGCTCGATGGTCGTGCGCCAACTGAGCGTCGAGCAGAAGATCGGACGGACCATCAGGACATAGGAGGCGCACGCCCCCAGATTGAGCATCACCGCCAGCGTCAACCACACCGGTGAGGCGCCGGCCAGGCGGTCGCGAACCTCCCCGAGGCCGGGCGTAAACAGAGCGACCAGCACCAGGGCGGTGAGCGCGACGACGACCGCCAGCGCCCGGCGGCGCAACGCGCGGGGGGAGAACCCCTCAGGTATGCCGGTCTCATGGGTCCCCGCGGCGCTCACGCTCCCCGAGACTATTGCCGGAGCTATCTGATGAAGACGATCTTCCCCGCGGTGTCTCCGTCGAGCATGGCCTGGACGCCTTCCCGGGCCGACTCCAGCGGGATCTCCGCGCCGATCCGCGGGCTGATCTGCTCGCGCTCCATGTAGGCGAGCAGGTCTTCGAGCTCGCCCCGGGTCCCCATGGTCGAGCCGACCACGCGCAGCTGGAGGAAGAACAGCCGCTGGAGCTCGGCCGAGCCGGCGTCCCCGCTCGTGGCGCCCGACACCACCACGGTGCCGCCGGGCTTGAGCGACTTGAGCGAGTGCGACCACGTGGCCCCGCCCACGGTCTCGAAGGCGGCATCTACGCGCTCGGGGAGCCGGGCGCCGGTCTCGAAGGTGGCGTCGGCGCCCTGCTCGTCCGCGATCGCACGCTTGGCCTCGCTCGACCCGGTCACCCACACCCGTATGCCGGCGGCGGAGCCCAGTGCGGTGAGCGCGGTGGAGACGCCGCCCGAGGCGCCCTGGACCAGCATCGTCTGCCCCGGCCGAAGCCCCGACTTCACGAACAGCATCCGGTAGGCGGTGAGCCAGGCCGTACCCAGGCAGCCGGCCTGGGCGAACGACAGGCGCTCGGGCTTTGGCAGCGCGTTGCGCCTGGGCACGGCCACCTTCTCCGCAAACGTGCCGGGGTGCTTCTCGCTCAGCAGCGTGCGCCTGGGGTCGAGCGTCTCGTCGCCCATCCACTCCGGCGAGGGCACCACCCCGTGGAGCACCACCTCGGTGCCGTCGTCGAGGACTCCGGCCCCGTCGCAGCCCAGGATCATCGGGTACGCGTCCTCCTTGAGGCCCACGCCGCGCAACGTGAACACGTCGTGCATGTTCAGGCTGGCGGCCTTGACGTCGACCGCGACCCAGCCCTCGGGCACGTCGGGGTCGGGGCGGTCCCCGACCTCCAGCGCGGCGAGGGGATCGTCGGGGTTGGGCGCTGAGGCGTAGGCGGCGAGCATTGGGCTCCCCTACCCGGTGGCCATCTCTACATTCACCGGCACCGGAGTCCCGCCATCGGGCGTAGGCTCGTCGGGAGATGGGCGCCGCGGAGGGCAAGCACACCGAGAGCGCCCCCAAGGCGGCGCTGCTGCTCGGCGCGCTGGGCGTGGTGTTCGGAGACATCGGCACGAGTCCCCTGTACGCCGTCCAGACGGTCTTCGCGGGCGACGCGCTGCGCCCCGTGGCCGTGCAGCAGACCTCGATCTACGGGATCGTGTCGCTGATCTTCTGGAGCGTCACGGCGATCGTCAGCGTGATGTACCTGCTGCTGTTCATGCGCGCCGACAACGACGGCGAGGGCGGTCTGCTGTCGCTGGTCGCCCTGCTCAGGCAGCGCCGGCTGTCGCCAAAGCTCCAGCTCGGCCTGGCCACCATGGCGGTCTTCGGCGCGGCGCTGTTCTTTGGCGACAGCATGATCACGCCGGCCATCTCGGTGCTCTCGGCCATGGAGGGGCTGGAGATCATCGACCCCGGCCTCGAGAAGGTCGTCGTGCCTGGCGCGCTGGTGATCCTGGTCGGGTTGTTCGCCTTCCAGCGCTTCGGAACCGCGCGCGTCGGGCGGCTGTTCGGGCCGATCATGGTCGTCTGGTTCGTGGCCCTCGCGCTGTGTGGCATCCGGGGCGTCGCGAGGCACCCCGAGGTTCTGCAGGCGCTGTCGCCGCACTGGGCTGCCCGCTACCTGATCGAGGAGCCGCTGACCGCGTTCCTGTCGCTGGGCGCGGTCGTCCTGGTCATCACCGGGGCCGAGGCGCTGTACGCCGACATGGGCCACTTCGGCAAGCGCCCGATCCGGCGCGCCTGGTTCTTCGTGGCCTTCCCGGCCCTGGTGCTGAACTACCTGGGCCAGGGAGCGTTCCTGATCGACGACCCGTCCGGGGCCGGCAACCCCTTCTTCCTGCTCGTCCCCCACTGGGCCCGGATTCCGATGGTGGCGCTTGCCACGCTGGCCACGATCATCGCCTCCCAGGCGGTGATCTCCGGCGCCTTCTCGGTCGCCCGCCAGGCCACCCGGCTTGGCTACCTGCCGCGGTTGCGGGTGCGCCACACCTCCACGGACGAGCCGGGCCAGATCTACGTCCCGTTCGTGAACTGGCTGCTGATGGCCGCAGTGCTCGGCCTGGTGATCGGCTTCCAGAGCTCCAGTCGTCTCGCCGCCGCCTACGGGGTGGCGGTGATCGGCACGATCACGGTCACCACCGCCCTGTTCTTCGTCCTGCAGTGGGTGCGGGCCAAGCGCCCGCCGGGGCAGATCATCGCCGTCGGCGTGTTCTTCCTCCTGTTCGTGCTCGTCTTTTTGGCCGCGAACCTGGTCAAGGTCGGCGAGGGGGGCTGGCTGCCGATCGCCATCGGATCGATCATCTTCGTGGTGCTCACCACCTGGCGGCGCGGGCGGGAGCTGGCCGACGCCGGTCGGAGCAGGCTCGAGGGTCCGCTGCAGGACTTCGTGCACGACTTGCACTCCCACGAGATCCCGGTGCAGCGCGTACCGGGATGCGCGGTGTTCCTGAGTCGCGGCGAAGGTACGACCCCGATGGCCATGCGGGCCAACGTGGAGCACAACCACTCGCTGCACTCCAACGTGATCGTGCTGACGCTGAACACGCCCCCGGTGCCGCGGGTGGCTCCCGAAGAGCGCCTGAAGGTGGACGACCTCGGCTTCCGGGACGACGGCATCAGCCAGGTCACGGCCACCTTCGGCTACGAGGAGCCCACCAGCCTGCCCGAGATCCTGCGCCTGGCCCAGGAGTACGGGCTGGAGGGGGGCCAGCTGGACCTGGACACGGCCAGCTTCTTCGTATCGGCCCCGGAGCTGCGGATCACCGACTCACCCGGGATGGCGCAGTGGCGAAAGCACCTGTTTGCCGCCACGACCAGGGTCACCGCCGACCCGATCGAGTTCTTCGACCTACCGCGCGGGCGCACCGTGTCGATGGGCGCCGAGATCGAGATCTGATCCTGCGGCCGGCGCTACCGGACGGCCAGGCGTCCCAGCAGCCGCGCCGCGTCGCGCAGCTCGGCGGGGTCGTGGCTGGCCATGGCCACCAGCCGCAGCCGCGAAGTGCCATCCGGCACGGTCGGCGGCCGGATGGCCTGGGCGAACACGCCCTCGGCCAGCGCCGCCTCGCACAACGCCATGGCCGCGTGGGGGTCGCCGATGACCAGCGGCACGATCGGCACCTCCCCCTCCTTCACGGCGAATCCCTGGGCGGCGAGCTCGTCGCGCAGCACCCGCGCGTTGGCCCGTAGGCGCTCGACCACCGACGGCTCCTCGCGCACGATGCGCAGGGCCTCGCGAGCGGCCCCGACCGAGGGCGGCGGCAGCGCGGTCGAGAAGATCAGCGTG
>JBBJOH010000254.1:0-2724 GCA_037720995.1 Thermoleophilaceae bacterium | reverse complement strand
CTTGGCCTCGCGGGCCACCTTCTCCAGCCGCCGCTCGGCCTGCTCGAGGTCGGCGAAGAGCAGCTCGGTCTCGATCGTCTCGACATCGGTCGCGGGATCCACTCTGCCCTCGGGGTGGACGACCTGCTCGTCGGCATGCGTGCGCACCACGTGCACCAGCGCGTCGGTCTCGCGGATGTTGGCCAGGAACCTGTTGCCCAGGCCCTCCCCCTCGTGGGCGCCGCGCACCAGACCCGCGATGTCGTGGAACTCGATCGTCTCGTAGACGGTGGGCGTGGCCTTGATCGTCTCGACGACGGCGTCGAGCCGGTGATCGGGTACCGGAACGACAGCCACGTTGGGCTCAACTGTGGTGAACGGGTAGTTGGCCGCCTGCGCGCCAGCGCGGGTGAGCGCGTTGAAGAGCGAGGACTTGCCCGCGTTGGGCAGTCCGACGATCCCGACCTTCACGGCAGCAGCCTCTCCAGAGCGGTGCCGAAGGCAGCGCCGGCGGCGACATCGGTCGGATAGTGCACGCCGGCGTAGACGCGCGACAGGGCCATGGCCGTGGCTCCGGCGTACAGCGGAGCGGCCGGGAGCGCCTCGCGCAGCGCGGCGGCGGCGGCGAAGGAGGTGGTGGCGTGGGCGGAGGGGAAGGAGAGAGAGGTCACGGTGGGCGAGAGCGCCGGCAGGTCCTCGACCACGGGACGTAGCCGGCGGACGAAGTACTTGACCGCGATGTTGGCTCCATACGCCAGGGCGACGACGCGGAACGCGCGCACGAACACCTCCCGCTCGCGGGGGCGAGCCAGGGCGCCCGTGGCGGCCACCAGATGCCACAGCACTCCGTGCTCGCCCGCGCGGGTATAGGCCAGCACCAGCTGCTGGATCGGGGGCTGGTGGCCCCGCGTGAGCAGCAGTCGCAGGAGCGCGAGATCGAGCCGGCGCAGCACCGGCCGGCTAGAAGCCGACCTTCAGGTCGCCGCTCTCCCGGCGCACGTAGACCACCTGCGACAGGTCCACGAGGATCTCGGAGTCGTCGGTCGTCAGCGTCTGCCACCGCTGCGCGTTGTCGTCTCCCAGCGCCTTGACCAGGTTGTCGTAGGACTCGGCGGTGGCGCGCACGGCCAGCACCGGTCCTCCCTGAAAGCCCACGTCGATCCGTGTGAGGTCTGCTGACACCGCGCGCAGTGTATGCCCTTGGACGGATCGGGCATCCATGCCCGACGTGTCCAAGGGCTGCGATGCCGTGCCGTCTACGGGGCGGGCATGGATGCCCGCCCCGTCGAGGGCATCCGTAAGCCGCGGACTCGATTAATGCGCCGGCTCGACGATCTCGGTGAGCACGCCGCCGGTGCTCTTGGGATGCATGAACGCCACCCGGCTGCCGCGGATGCCGATCCGGGGCTGCTCGTCGATCAGGCGCAGGCCCGCCTCGCGGAGGCGTTGGAGCGTGGCGTCGATGTCCTCGGTGCGGTAGGCCACGTGGTGCATCCCGGGTCCGTTTCTCTCCAGGAACTTGGCCACCCCACTGTCGGGCCGGATCGGGGTGAGCAGCTCGACGTGGGCGTCGCCGATCTCCAGCAGAACGGCCTCGACGCCGAACTCCTCGACCCGCTCGCGGTGCTGCTCGGCCATGCCCAGGCCGTCCCGATAGAGAGCGACGGTCGCATCCAGATCCTCGACGGCCACGCCGATGTGGTCGATCTCTCCGAACACCGAAGGGATTCTACGGGCCGTAGCGCTCGCTGGCCGCGATCCGTGCTTCGAGGCCGCCCGGCAGCGGCTCCAGCCGCGCCCGCCGGGGCAGCTCGCCCTCGTGCTCGGCCACCAGGGCGTCGATGTCGGCGCGCTCCAGGGCCTCCTTGTCCAGCAGGCTGTGGGCGAAGGCCTCGAGCAGCGCGCGGTGCCCCGACACCATGGCCAGGGCGCGCCGGTGGGCCTGGTCGGCGATGAACTGCTGCTCCTCGTCCACCAGCCGGCGCGTGGCGTCGGCCATGGAGTAGTCGGCGGCCGGCAGCTGCTTGGACTGCATCTGGCTGCCCATGCCGTATTCGGTGACCATCGACTTGCTGATCTGGTGGACCTTGCGCAGGTCATCGGAGGCGCCGGTGGTGATCTGCCCGAAGATCAGGTGCTCGGTGACGCGGCCGCCCAGGAGCACGACCAGGTAGTCCATCAGCTCGTCCTTGGTCTTCAGATAGCGGTCCTCCTCGGGGAGGTTGAGCGTGTAGCCCAGCGCCTGCCCGCGCGGGACGATCGAGATCCGGTGCACCTTCTCCACCGAGGGCAGCAGCTCCGAGCACAGCGCGTGGCCGGCCTCGTGGTAGGCCACGACCCGCTTCTCGTGGTCGGTGATCACGCGGCGCGACTGCATGCCGGCCACCACGCGCTCCAGGGCGGCCTGGAAGTCCGCGGTGCGGATGCTGGTGCGCCGGTCGCGGCCGGCGAAGATGGCGGCCTCGTTGCAGATGTTGGCCAGATCGGCCCCGGTCAGGCCGCTGGTCTGGCGCGCGATCAGCTCCAGGTCCACGTCCTCCTGGAGCGGCTTGCCGGTGGTGTGCACGTCGAGGATCTGCTCCCGCCCCTTGAGGTCGGGCGGGGTGACGAAGATCTGGCGATCGAAGCGACCGGGGCGCAGCAGCGCCGGATCGAGCTTGTCGAGCAGGTTGGACGCGGCGACCACCACGAGCTGGTCGCCGCCGCCGAAGCCGTCGAGCTCGACCAGCAGCTGGTTGAGCGTCT
>JBBJOH010000253.1:0-2731 GCA_037720995.1 Thermoleophilaceae bacterium | reverse complement strand
AAGGTCTGGGCCGTCCGCCAGGCGACCCGCTTGGAGAAGCAGGGCATGGACCCGGTGCGGCCGGTCTCCTTGAGCAGCGAGGTCACGCGCTCGCCCTCGCCTCCGCAGGCCACGACCCAGGAGAAGGGCTGGAGGTCGCCGTCCACGTTGACGGCGAAGCCGTGGGTGGTCACGCCGCGCGACACGTGAACTCCGATCGAGCCGATCTTGGCCTCGCCGGCCCAGACGCCGGTTCGGCCCTTGGCGGCGGCGGCCTCGACGCCTTCGTCGCCCAGAGCGGCCACCATCGCCGTCTCGAGGCCGTGCACGTAGGCCGGCACCTCGCCCACCCGCATGATCGGATAGCCGACGAGCTGGCCGGGGCCGTGGTAGGTCACTCGCCCGCCACGGTCGGACTCCTCCACCGCGATGCCCTGCATCCGGTACCAGTCCTCGCCCATCGGGAGGTCGGCAGGCTCGGTCCTGCGGCCCTTCGTGTACACGGGCTCGTGCTCGAGCAGCAGCAACACGTCGGGCACCGCGCCGGCCTGGCGGGCGTCCCGGATGCGGTGCTGGAGCGTGACCGCCTCGCCGTAGGGCACCCGGCCCAGGCGCACGACCCACAGCTCGTCGCGAGAGCGTTCGGCGGTGGTGGGAATCGAGAGCGACATGCCTGTGTCCAATCTACCGGGGCCCGTTCGCCGGCTTCGTGGGCGGTCTAGGCTCACTCGGTGGGCTCTCGGGAGCGATTCTGGAGCAGCCGGCTGTTGTGGCGGCTGCGGGGGGCGATGCAGTGGCCCGCGTTCGTGGCCTGCACGCTGGTGGACGGGATCATCCTGGACGCCCTCCCGCCGCTCGCTACGCGCACCCTGAACCTCGTCGACGGGGTGCTGATCGCCACCTTCGGCAACCTCTTCCTGCTGGGGGCCGTGGCCCCGTTCTTGACCAAGCGGCTCGTGCGCCGGAGCGCCCTCGCGGCGCACCCGGCCGCCGCGCCCGCACCGCCGCAGGCCGACCGCGAGGTCCTGCAGGATCGAGTGGCCACGCTGGCGATGGCCGCGGGCATGGCGGCGTGCCTGGTGTCGGGCCTGGCCAACCGGCCGCTGATCGTGTCGGAGACCCGGGCCACCGAGGAGGTCGGCCGCGAGCTCGAGGCCTACGTGAACAGGTCCGGCAGCACCGAGCTTCGCCGCAATCTCGAGACGGCCAACACGCTGCGACTGGGCGACGGCTACTTCCGCACCTGCGTGGCCCGCGACGATCGTCGCCGCTACACGTGCCTGTTCGTGGACACGAACAAGGACCCGGTCCAGATCAGGAGGGACCCGAGCAACGCGTCGAACTCGGAGGTGATGGGCCCCCGCGGGAGGCGCTCGAGCCGCTAGGCGACCCGCGTGGGACCCGAGATCCTCACGCCCGCGAGATGAGCTGCAGCTTGGTGCCCTTGCCGGTCACCTCGAACAGCTCCACGATGTTGCGCCCGGGCCGCAGCGCCAGCTCGGGCACCATGATCGCGTAGCTCTCCTTGCGCGAGCCCCTCAGCCTGAAGGACCGCCCGACGGCCTCGATGCGACCGTTCACCGCGACGGCCAGGTCGCGCTTGGCGCCCCGCTTGGCGCCGGTGATCGAACCGGCGACCTGGGTGGAATGGACCACCGAGCGCGCGTTCACGCTGCGCATGTCGGCGGCGTTGACGATCTGCGACCGCAGCTTGCCGCGGCCGGCGGGTCGAAGCTGGGCGGTGATGCGTCCGAGCAGCTTGCGGTTGGGGCCGATGCCCGTGTAGAGGCTGGCGAAGTCGCCCTGGCCGAACAGCCGCAGCTTGCGCCGCACGATCGCCCGGCGGCGCGCTTCCATGCGGCGGGCCGACACGGTTATCGTGCCGCTGAAGTCGCGCCTGATCATGCGCACGAAGCGCCGGCGGCGCACCGACCTGGAGAAGGCCGAGCGCCCGCCGGCCTTGTACATCGGGATGTTGAGGATGTCGGCGATGGTCGGCACCAGGTCGATCGTGCGCGCGTAGGCGGAGCTGGTGTGACCGCGGGTCTGACCCGGTCGCTTGACGAACATGGGAACCGGGGCGATCTCGTCGATGTTCGACCGGGTGGCGGTGCGACGGTCCTTGACGCCCACCTCGAAGGAGAACCCGTGGTCGGCGGTGATCGCGATCAGCGCCTGGTTGAAGGTGCCGTTGGCGCGCATGCGCGCGAACATCTTGCCGATCTCGCGGTCGGCGAAGGCGATCTGCAACTGCAGACGCTGCTGATTGTGCTCGGTCAGGCCGCGGTCGCCGAAGCCGACCGGGCCGTTCATGCCGGGCAGCGGGTCGCGGAACGTACGCCGGGTCTGCTTGCCCGAGGGCAGGAACAGGTAGGGACCGTGGGGCAGCAGGATGTGCTTGACGTAGAGCGTCGGGCGCCCCGGCTTGATCTGGGCCCCGAAGCGCTCGAGCCGCTCGCGGCGGCCGCTCTGGAGGAAGCGCAGGATGCCCGGGCGGTCGAGGGTCGCGCCCTTGCAGTAGCGCGGAGGACACACCGAGGTGGCCTCCTCTGAGCTCACCACGCGGTACCCGCGCTTGCCCAGCAGCGTGAAGATCGAGTTGGGGTGGCCCTTGTAGTTGGGCACGCTCTTCTTGCTGGGCAGCTTTCCGTCCAACACCTCGGGCACGGCCCGAGTGGTGGAGTCATACGTCGTGCTGGCGTTCTTGAACCAGGTCCCGAACCCGGCCAGCGCGGCGAAGTTGGGGTAGCGG
>JBBJOH010000252.1:0-2744 GCA_037720995.1 Thermoleophilaceae bacterium | reverse complement strand
ACTCGACCAGACGCCCGGCGATGGCGTCCTCGGTCTCCTCGGGCGCGGCCGGGGCGCACCAGCGCGGGTCGAGCACCGAGGCCTGGACTATCCGCCGACCCTCCAGGTGCGGCGCCAGCTGGCCGCGTACGGTCTCCACCTCCGGCAGCTCGGGCATCAGCGGCCCGTCCCCAGCAGCCCGGCCACCCGCGGCCCCGTCAGGACCCGCGCACCCGGCCTGTCACCTTGAGCGTGCGCTTGACCAGCGGAGTCAGGCGGCGATCGAAGCGGGAGAAGCCGGCCGAGGGAGCAACGATCTCGACCACGTACTCCGCCTCGCCCTTGAAGACGTGCAGGCTGCGGATTCTGACCCGCCGCCGTGAGATCGTCTGCTCGCCCACCAGCTCGACCGCGCGGGCCCCGTCCACTTCGGTCGAGCGGGAGGAGGCGAGCCGATAGCCGGCGTCCCGGCGCCGAACCGCGGTGGCCAGGCGCTTGCGGGCGTCGTCGAGCTCCTTCGCATCGCGCGGCAGCTGCTCCTTGCGCCGGTAGGCGTAGCTGGATACGAAGGGCTGTCCGAGCGTGGCGCGAAAGACAGCCGGGGGGCGGTCGGCGGCGACGACCTGGAGGTTGGCGGGCAGCTGCACCTCCAGGCCGGCCCGGGCCGAGCGGAAGTCACGCGTGCGGGTGCTCGGAGCAGGCGCCTCCTCGATCACCGCCGGGCGGTCGTTCCCGCAGCCGGCGAGGATCAGCAGCCCGGCGCACAGGGCGCAGAGCGAGGTCTCCGGGGCGCGCACGACCGCGGTTGTATCAGCGCACGACGGCGCGCGGATGCGCGCGGAAGTACACGTCCTTGAGCCGCTCGCTGGAGAGGTGGGTGTACAGCTGGGTGGTGGCCACGTCGGCGTGGCCCAGCATCTCCTGCACGGCACGGAGATCGCAGCCCCCCGCCAGGAGGTGGGTGGCGAAGGTGTGGCGCAGCGTGTGGGGGCTCATCCGGTCGGCCAGCCCGGCGGAAGTGGCGTGACGGCGCACGATCTTGTAGAGGCCCTGGCGCGTGAGCGAGCCGCCCCGGAAGTTCACGAACAGGTGCGACTCCTGACCGGTGCCCACGAGTACGGGCCGTCCGCGCTTCAGGTAGCGGGCAAGCGCGGAGACCGCCTGCGCGCCGACGGGCACGACGCGCTCCTTCGAGCCCTTGCCCCGGGCCCGCAGCATGCCCTCGTCGGTGTCTACGTCGGCCACCTCCAGCCCGGTCGCCTCCGACGCGCGCAGCCCGCAGGCGTACATCAGCTCCAGCAGCGCCCGGTCGCGCAGGTCGGCCGGCGCGGTGCCGCGCGGCTGGCCCAGCAGGTTGTCGACATCCCCGCGTGTCAGCACATGGGGAAGCCGGCGGCTTCGCCGGGGCGCCGCGATGCTCGCGGTGGGATCGGTGTCCAGCAGCCCGTCGCGGCGCAGATGGCGGTAGAAGGAGCGCAGGCAGGCGGCCTTGCGGTGGATCGTGGCCGGTGACGCCGAGCCACCGGTAGAGCCCGCCAGCTCGGCCAGGAAGTCGTCGAGCTGCACGGGAGAGACATCCAGGGCCGCCAGGCCCCGCTGTTGCAGGAAGCGGCCGAACTGGAGCAGGTCCGAGCGGTAGGCCTCCAGGGTGTTGCGCGACAGCCCGCGCTCGAACTCCAGGTAGGACAGGAAGTCGAGCACCAGATGCTCGAACGGCCGGCTGGCGACGGGCTGGGCGATGGTGGCCACCCCGACCGTTTCGCGCCGCGCGTCCGTTTCCCTCGACGTGCAACGCGACGCTCACCGAGCGCCGGCAGGATTCAGGCGCGCAGGTAGGCGCGGAACCAGAGCAGGCCGATCAGCGTCTTGGCGTCGCGGACCTCGGGGATCGTCTCGTCGAGGCGGTCGACGTCGAGCGTCACGATCTCGATCCGCTCCTCCTCCCCCGATTCCGCGCTCTCGTCGTAGAGGCCGGTGGCCAGGAAGAGATGATGCTCCTCGGTCAGCAGGCCCGGGGAGTTGTAGAACGTGACCAGGTGGCGCCAGTCGCGGGCGCCCTTCCCGATCTCCTCGGCCAGCTCGCGGCGGGCTGTGGCCTCGGGCTCCTCGCCCTCCTCGTCGAGCTTGCCGGCCGGCAGCTCGAGCAGAGACTGCTCTCCCACCGGCTCGCGCGGCTGGCGGACCAGCCAGATGCTCTGACCGTCGAAGGGGAGGATCGTCACGGCGCCGGGGTGGCTGACGATCTCGCGCTCGGCCTCCTCCCCGTCGTCGTAGCGGAAGGTGTCCACGCGCACCTTGGCGATCTTGCCCTCCCAGATGTCTTCGCTTCCGATCCGCTCGAAGCCCACTTGCCTACACCTCCGCGCTGCGCTCGATGATTCTCAGGGTCACGTCCAGCATGGTCTCCAGAGCCTCCACGGTCACGCTCTCGTCGGGCTGGTGGTTTCGCTCCGTCCCGTTGGCCACGTTGAGCACACAGAGGCCGCCGGCGATCAGCGCGTTGGCGTCGCTGCCCCCACCCGATGACCGGTAGACCGGCTCGATGCCGAGGTCCTCGAGGGCCCAGGCCGCCGCGCGCACCGGCGGCGCCGACAGAGCGAGCCTGAAGGCGCGACACAGCTGCTCCACCGTGGTGTCCACGTCGCACTCGGTGTCCCCCGCCGCGTCGGAGCAGCGATCCACCATCTCGGCGATCGCCCGGTCGGCGGTCTCCTCATCCAGGCTGCGCGCCTCGAGCTCCACCTGGCAGTGCTCTGCCACCACGT
>JBBJOH010000251.1:0-2753 GCA_037720995.1 Thermoleophilaceae bacterium | reverse complement strand
GGTCGACGGCGGGCTTGAAGCCCATGTCGAGCATCCGGTCGGCCTCGTCGAGGACCAGGATCTTTACGTGCTGGAGGCTGATGTCGCCGCGCTGGAGGAGGTCCTCCAGGCGGCCGGGGGTGGCCACCACGATGTGGGCGCGGGAGGCCTTCTTGGCCTGGGCGACCAGACCCACGCCGCCGTGCACCACGGCCACCGAGAGCGCGCGGGCGTTGGCCACCGACTGCAGCTCGTCGACGATCTGAAGCGCGAGCTCGCGGGTCGGGGCCAGGATCAGGCCCGCCGGGCGGCGGGAATCGGCCTCGATCAGGTCGACCATGGGCACGCCGAAGGCAATGGTCTTGCCCGACCCGGTCGGGGACTGGGCCAGCACGTCGCGGCCGTCGAGGATGTCCTCGATCACCAGCCGCTGTACGGCGAAGGGCTCTTCGAAGCCGCGAGCGGCGAGTGCGCCCACGACCGCGTTGGATACGCCGAGATCGGCGAAGGACTGCTCAGACATTGAACTGCAACTCCTTGTGAAGGCTTCTACGGGGGAGATCCAGCGACCCCGGAAACGCTTCGAGCGCAGCTAGGAACGGAACCTCTCGGGCGCCACGGTTGGCAACCCGACGCCGGAGACGGTAGCAGCCGCCGCCGGAAACGCCCGCTCAGCGGGCGCTTCGTTGCTCGTCCACGAATCTGCGCAGGGTGGCGTGCGCCGACGATCGGATCTCGGGGTACTCGCCGAGCAGGCCGTCGGGCATGAAGCCCAGCGCTCCATCCGAGCTCAGGAGCGAGTCGGCGAACAGCAGGGCGCCGCCCTCGACGTCGATCCGCAGCACCGTGTCGTCGGGCGCGATCGGGCCGTTGGCGAGCGCCTTGACCCCGGCCGCCGGCTCGTCACCGATCGCAAAGGGCTGGACCTCCTCGCCCTCGTACTCGTGCACGCCTGCCTCGTTGACGTGAAACAAGGCGCCGAAGGCCTGCACGAACTGCTCGTGGTCGCGATCGTGGTGGCGGCAGGAAAGCACCACGCGCTCGGGCGGAGCCAGATCGTCGAAGGCCTCGAGGCCCTCCTCCGGCACCATCGGGTCAAGCAGGGTGGCGGCGTCCTCCACGTAGTAGGAGCTCACGGCCTGCCCCAGGTTGGGGTGCTCGGTGGTCCAGTGGTGGAGGCGGGGAAGGATCTCGCGCATGGGCTGGGCGTACCCCGGCGAGACGATGCCGACACCGCTCAGGCTCCCGTCCCGCCGCCCCCCACTTCGGTAGTGCTGGTCAGGGCCTCCGCGTGGCTGCTGAATCGCTCGATAGCGCTCGGCTCTCCGGAGACCGAAGCTGTGACTTCCTGGAACAGCACCCCCGGCCCCACGTCTCCGGAGTACTCGAGACCCATGTGCTCCGCCGACTCGCGAAGCTTTCGCTCCAGTCCCGTGGCGTTCAGGCGGGTGGCGTGGAAGACCAACGTCTTCTCACCGCCCGGACTTTCGCTCTGGACCATCGGCGAATTGGTCCCGGCCCCCGACATCAAGAATGCCGTCCGCCCGATCGCTGTCCGCAGGCGGTCGCCCAGCCCGCCCAGCGGCTTCAAGAGAGACCCTTTGGAACCCGATGCCTCACGGGGCAGAGCGTAGAGGCGCGGACCATGCCTGAGGGCCAGTCGCTGCGTAGCGGCGCGGCAGAGGTGCAAGGACGCACGGCCCGGGTACCCCCGGCCCATGCGCATCGTGGTGACGGGAGCTACCGGGAACGTGGGCACCAGCGTGCTCGACGCACTGAGCCGCGACCCGCAGGTGGAGTCGATCGTAGGTCTGGCCCGCCGGGCGCCCGACCTCCACTACACGAAGGTCGACTGGGTCCGGGCCGACGTGAGCCGGGACGACCTGGTGCCGATCTTTAAGGGCGCCGACGCGGTGATCCATTTGGCCTGGCTGATTCAACCGGGGCGCGACGAGTCGATCACCCGGGCCGTGAACGTGGAGGGAAGTCGCCGTACGTTCGAGGCCACGGCGAAGGCCGGCGTCGGAGCGCTGGTCTACGCCTCCTCGGTGGGCGCCTACTCACCAGGGCCCAAGTACCCCGCCGTGGACGAGGAGTGGCCCACCGGGGGCATCGAGACCTCCTTCTACTCGCGCCACAAGGCGCAGGTGGAGCGGATCCTCGACGGGATCGAGCGCGACAACCCCGAGCTGCGCGTGGCCCGCCTGCGGCCCGGGCTGATCTTCAAGCGAGAGGCGGCCACGGGCATCCGGCGGCTGTTCGCCGGGCCCTTCGTGCCCAACGCGCTGCTGCGGCCCGGCCTGATCCCGGTGGTGCCCGACATGGACGACCTGGTCTTCCAGGCCGTTCACTCGCAGGACGTGGCCGACGCCTACCGGCGCGCCGCGACGATGGGCGACGTCCGCGGGGCATTCAACATCGCCGCCGAGCCGGTGCTGGACCCGGACGTCCTGGCCGAGGCGCTGGGCGCCCGCAAGGTGCCCATCTCGCCGCGCGTCCTGCGCGGCCTTGCCCAAGCCACGTTCAGCCTTCGCCTCCAGCCCACCGAACCGGGCTGGCTGGACATGGCGCTGCAGGTGCCGACCCTGGACACCGCTCGCGCGCGCAAGGAGCTGGGATGGACCCCCCGGCACTCCTCCACCGACGCGCTGCGCGAGCTGCTGGAGGGCATGAGCTCCGGCAGCGGGTTGCCCACGCCGCCGCTGGACCCGCGCACGAGCGGGCCGCTGCGTATCCGCGAGCTCCTGACCGGGCTGGGGCAGAAGTCGAAGTAG
>JBBJOH010000250.1:0-2753 GCA_037720995.1 Thermoleophilaceae bacterium | reverse complement strand
CGGCCTCGCGGAAGGGGCCGTAGAAGGCGGACGCGTACTTGGCGGAGTAGGCGATGATCGGCGTGTCCTTTAAGTCCTCGGCGTCGAGCTGGGACCGCAGGGCTCCCACGCGACCGTCCATCATGTCGCTGGGGGCCACGGCGTCGGCCCCCGCGCGAGCGTGGGAGAGGGCGGTCTTGGCCAGCAGCTCGAGCGAGACGTCATTGTCGACCTGACCGTCGGCTCCGACGACTCCGCAGTGGCCGTGGGAGGTGTACTCGCAGAGGCAGACGTCGGTGATCACGGCGAGGTCGGGGTGCGCTTCCTTGAGCGCTCGCACGGCCAGCTGGACCACGCCCTCGTCGTCGTAGGCGCCGGAGGCGCGCTCGTCCTTTTCGGCGGGCAGCCCGAAGAGAAGCACCGACGGGACCCCCGCCTCCTGCGCCCGGCCGGCCTCCTCGATCAGGTGGGAGATCGACAGGCGGTCGACACCGGGCATGGAGGAGATCGGCGTGCGGCTGTCGGTGCCCAGCTCCACGAAGTAGGGCTGGACCAGGTGGGAGGGGGTCAGCTCGGTCTCACGGACCATGTCCCGCAGCACGCCGGTGCGGCGCAGACGCCGCATTCGCGTCGCTGGGAAGGCCATCGCGCAAGTGTAGGCCCGAGATGCCCCCGGCCAACCGGTCGTGGGCTCAGGCGAAGCGGTTCAGAGCCAGGCGGCTGAGGCCGGCGAACGCCGCGAACAGCGCGGCCAGGTGCGCGAGGGGGAGCGCGAGGCCTTCCCCGCCGTTGATCGCGGCGTCCAGCGCGTTCAGCGTCGGCTTGAAGGGGAAGAGGGCCGAGACCGCGCGGATCACGTCGTAGAGGGCCGGCGACACCGATCCGGAGGGCACCAGGGCGAGGAAGGTCAGCGGCAGCGACGCCATCACGCACAGCAGCGAAGCCGCGCGGACCTCGCGGGTCATCGCACCCACCGTCAGGCCCATCGCGGCGAAGGCCAGGGCGCCGAACGCCGTGGCCAACCCCCACAGGCCGAAGCGCCCCCAGTCCAGCTCCACGAACAGGCCGAGGCCGCAGAGCATCAGCAGCACCACCACCGTGGAGCACACCGCGGCCAGACCGGCCTTCTCCAGCAGCAGACCCGTGCGCGAGACCAGTCCGCGGACCAGGCGCAGGTACGCGTTCTCCTCCCGCTCCAGCGCCAGGGCCCCGGAGGCGAGCAGCAGCGTGATGAACATGAGCGACACCGCCGCCGCGAGAGGCACCGCAAAGGAGGACAGCGCGGTGGCCCCGCCGTCGAGCTGTGTCTGCTTCACGCGCAGGGGCGAGGAGACCGACGACAGAACGTCGTCTGAGAGGTCGAGGTTCTCGCGCGCCAGGCGGGCGAACCGGACCACCTGGTCGATTCGATCGCGCGCCGGCGAGGCCCGGGGCAGGTCCGCCTTGGCCTGCTCGAGCATGCGCTCCGAGCGCTGAAGTCCCAGGACGTCGAAGTCTCGCCCCAGGAACGAGTAGTTGCCGCCCGTGGAGATCAGCCCGAGGAACTGCAGCGCCACGCGCGACAGCTCCTTGGTCAGCGCGTTGTTGGCGTCCTGGACCTGCGACTTGATCGTGTCGCGCACGAAGGAGGCCTTGACCGGATCGTCGGCGTTGTAGTAGACGTCGACGGTGGCCGGCTCGAGACCCGTCTGCAGCTTGCGCGTGGTGTCCTGGGGAATCACCAGGGCACCCAGGACGTCGCCGTCGCGCACCTTCTTGACCGCCTCCGCGCGAGTCCTGACCCGTACCGGGTCGATGGCCCGCAACAGCGGGGCTGCCTGGCGGGCGACGTCGATCCGCTTGCCGCCCAGGTCGATCTCCTGTCCGGAGGAGGGAACGAGGTTCGCGAACGCCACCCGGGGCTTGTCCGGGCCGCGCGAGAGGGCGAACCCGATCAGCGTGGCCACCACCACCGGGTAGAGCACCAACAGCGCCACCAGCATCGGCGAGCGGCGAAGGATGCGCAGGTCCTTGGCCAGCAGCCAGCGCACGCCGCTCAGTGCCCCCGGGCCTTGAGATAGGCCACGAACGCCTGCTCGAAGTCGGCGCCGCGGCCACCGGTCTCCGCCTCCACCGCGTCCTGGAACGCGTCGGGAGTACCCGTGAAGATCAGCTCGCCGTCGGCCAGCACCACCACCCGGTTGGCGTGGCGCTCGGCCTCGGCGATGTCGTGGGTCGAGTACACCACCGTCGTGCCTCGCTCGGCCAGGCTCAGCACGAAGCCCCACACGCGCTCGCGCTGGCGCGGGTCCAGGGCGGAGCTGGGCTCGTCGAGCAGCAGTACCGGCTGGCGGCCGAGAAGGCCGATGGCGATGTTCACCCGCTGGCGGTTGCCACCCGAGAGGACCGACACCTGGTCGCCGGCGCGATCGGCCAGGCCGGTCAGGTCCAGCATCCGCTGCACCTCGGCGTCGGGATCCTCCGCCTTCTCCAGCCGCGCGAACAGCCGTAGGTTCTCGGCTACCGTCAGCTTGCCGTAGAGCGCCGCCTGCTGGGGGACCCAGCCGATCTCGCGGGGACCGCGGTTCACGCTGCCGGCGTCGGGTCGCTGGATGCCGGCGAGGATCGAGAGCAGCGTCGTCTTGCCCGCTCCGTTGGGTCCGATCACGGCCACCAGCTCGCCCCGGCATGCATCGAGCGAGACCGCGCGCAGCGCCTCCCGTTTGCCGTAGCGCTTGGACAGCCCCTGGGCCGACAGAACCGCCTCGCTCACCGCCGGGAACATAATGCCCCCG
>JBBJOH010000249.1:0-2755 GCA_037720995.1 Thermoleophilaceae bacterium | reverse complement strand
CTCATCTGGCCCTGCAGCTCGGTCATCGAGGTCATCAGGCGCGGCGAGCGGGCGGCCTCGGCCACGGCGATGTGAAAGCGGGTGTCGGCGCGCCGGTACTCGGCGAAGTCGACGGCGGCGGCCATGCGATCGACCAGCGCGCCCAGGCGTTCGAGGTCTTCGCGCTGAGCTCGCTCGCAGGCGAGGATCGTGGCGCCCGTCTCCACCGCCACCCGCCCGTCGAGCACCGCCCACGCCTCGTCCCCCAGGGGCTCGCCGGCCCCCTCGGTCGCCAGCGGGGGGTCGGCGGCCACGAACGTTCCGCCGCTGCGGCCGCGGTAGGCCACCAGGTGGCCGCTCTGCACGAGGGTGGTGAGCGCCTGGCGCAGCGTCGCGCGTGAGATGCGCAGCTGGTAGGCCAGGTCGCGCTCGGCCGGCAGCTGTGAGCCCGGCGCCAGCAGTCCCAGCCGGATGGCCGTGCCCAGGCGCTCGACGGTCTCCTCGAAAGTACTCGGCGGCTGGACCGGCTCGAACACCGCGTCGGTGGCGGCGCTTGACTGCATGAACGCACCGTACCTGTCCTACCCCCGGAAGTCATGGATAGGATCGCGGGCCGTGGATCTGCGCAAGGAGAAGGTGGTCCTCGAGACCGACCGCTACCGGGTGGAAGGCCAGATGACGCTTCCCACGGACGGCTTCGGCAGCCGGCTCTCCGACTACGTGAACCGGCGCGACGTGGAGTTCTTCACGCTCCAGGAGGCCACGCTCTCCCCGCTCGATGGGGGCGATTCCTGGGCGGCGCCCGTCCTGATGGTTGCCAGCCGTCACATCCGGCTGGTATGCCCCGAAGACGCGGGCTAGGCAGGGCCTTCCGTCCGAGAGGCCCCCAACCATCTCCGCACGCCTATGTTGGCTCTACTCCTGTGCGAGGACAGAGGGTGCCGTGCCGCCTTCGAGGCCGAGGGCTCGTCCGAGGCCATAGAAGAGCTGCTCTGCGAGGACTGCGGAGGGATGCTGCACGCCGTGGGCTACGCCGACGCCGAGCCCGGGCGGGGCCGCCACGGCGTGGCGGCCGAAGTGCGCCGGGCCGCCTGAGCGGAGAGGGAGGGATTCGAACCCTCGAGACGGGTCAACCCCGCCCACGCGATTTCCAATCGCGCTCCTTAAGCCACTCGGACACCTCTCCGGGGTCCGGCAAGGCTACAGACCGAGGTTGCGAACCCCCTCCTCGTTCCAGCCCAGATGGTGGGCAAGCTCGTGGCGCAGCGTGCGCTCCACCTGGGCGCGAAGCGCAACCGGGTCGTGGCCGAAGTCGCGCTCCAGGGTGTCGCGGTAGATCACGATCCGGTCCGGATGGTCGTCGCGGGCCACGGTGTCGCCGATGTAGTGCCCGTAGGCGCGGTACTCGCGTCCGTGGCCGGAGACGACCACGGGCGTGGCCTCCAGCAGTCCGCGGAACTGCACCGGAAGGTCGTCGATCGCCTGGGTGACCAGCTCGTCGAACTCGTCGGGAGGGGCCTCGGGCGCAGGCAGCCTGGCCAGAGCCTCGCTGCGCTTCACCACCCGGTCGAACTCCGCCTCGGTGGGCCCCTCGCCCATCAGCGCCACGGCGCCCCATGCAGCCGCCAGTGCTAGGACGATTCCGCCACCGACGAACGTGAGCAGCCCCGTGGCGCCCGACAGCGACGGCGGATCGATCAGGAACAGGATCGTGCCCACCGTGAAGGCGGCGATCAGCGCCGCGCGCAGTGGAGCCCGAGCCGTGTCCATCCCCTTCGAGGGTAGGGGCCCCTAGAGTGCGGCTCGTGGCGGGACGCTCCAAGTGAGGGAAGGCCGGCAGGCGGAGCAGACGCGCCGGGTGCGGGTGCTGGCCGCGGGCGGGACGATCGCCATGGCCGGCGACGGCAAGGGAGGCGTGACCCCCGAGCTCGACGGCGCGGCGCTGCTGGCCGCCATGCCCGGGCTGGAGACCCGCCACGGGATCGACGCCGAGACCGTCATCAACGTGCCCAGCGCGCACCTCACTCTCGAGGACCAGCTACAGATCTGCCGCGCGGCCCGCGACGCCGCGCGGCGCGGGATCGGCGTGGTGGTCACCCACGGCACCGACACGCTCGAGGAGACGGCCATGCTCTGCGACGTGATCCACGACGCCGAGGCGCCGATCGTGTTCACGGGCGCCATCCGTCCCGCTTCGGCCCCCGGCGCCGACGGCCCGGCCAACCTCTCGGACGCCGTCAGCGTGGCCGCCAGCGAGGCCGCCGCCGGGCTGGGCGTGCTCGTGTGCTTCGGCGGTGAGATCCACCACGCGCGTTGCGTGCGAAAGACAGACACCACTTCGCTGGTGGCCTTCTCCTCCCCCCAGACCGGACCGCTGGGCCGCGTGACCGAGGGCCACTCGACCATCTGGTCGCGTGTGCCGCGCAATCCACCGCTGGACCCGCCGGACCTCGAGCGTCGCGTGATGGTCGTGCCCACCATGGCCGGCGACGACGGGTCGCTGGCCCAGGCCGCCCTGGACACAGACCCCGACGGGGCGATCATCGGCACGCTGGGCGCCGGCCACCTCGGTCCCCCGCTCCTGGATGTGTGGGCCGCCGCCGCCGAGCGCATCCCTGTCGTGGCCTACTGCCGGCCCGAGCGCGGGGTGGTGCTCAACGCCACCTACGGCTACCGCGGCTCGGAGCGCGACCTGCGCGAGACGCGGATCATCCCGGCCGGGTTCCTCTCACCCCAGGCCGCGCGGATGAAGCTGCTGGCCTGCCTGGCCGGCGGC